>JACQPN010000012.1 GCA_016207515.1 Euryarchaeota archaeon
GCGCCAACAGGCGCACGGTCCCATCCCCCCTTGCGGGTAAGTGCAATTTCCGCTAGGGGGCGGGGCCCCTTTCACGTCACCGAACCGAATCCGGGGGTTCTAAAAGCGAACCTCGGGGAATTTCCCTAAGTTGACAGTCTCCCCTGTTCCGGGGCCCCACGTGGCCTATCCGTTTGCTTCGCCCCGGGCCGCCACCTTCACCTTCGCGGGCCTTATGACCTTGCCGTGGAGCGTCCACCCCTTCTCGAACTCCTGGATGACGACGCCGGGCTCGAAGCTCATCGTCTCCTCGCGCATGACCGCCTCGTGTAGGTTCGGGTCGAACCTCGCCCCTTCGGCCTCGATGCGTTCCACTCCTTCCCGGGCGAGAAGGTTCCGGAATTGCTTCAGGATCAGTCCGATGCCTTCGTGCAGGCTGTCGTTTCCAGAACTGGCCTCGACTGCCCGCTCGAAATTCGCGAGTATGTCGACGACATCGAGGATGAGTTTCTCATTGGCGAAGCGTTGGTTCTCCGCCTTCTCCTTCGCCGATCGTTTCCGATAGTTCTCGAAATCGGCCTGGAGCCGCACGAGACTCGTTTGCAACTCCTCGACGCGCCTCGTCTCGTTTTCGAGGCGCTTTCGCAACGATTCCAACTCTTCCTTCCCGCGGCCCGCCTTCGCCTTCGAAGACGGCGATGTCTCCTTGCCCTGGGCCTTTCCATGGGCGGCCGTCTTCGCGTGTCCGGCCTCGACGGGCCTCGGCGCGGGTTCTTCCTTGCGGGTCACATCGCGGCTAGGGCGCGCCTTCGGGAAGAATCTTGCGCCCAATGTTAAGAAGCCCGAACCTCTTGCCTCGCCGTGGCTTCCCCCGAGAGGAACCTGTCAAGGCGGATACGCGCGGTGTTTCGCCGCCTGCACCGCCATTATGGCCCCCAGTCGTGGTGGCCGGCCCGAACGCCGTTCGAAGTGATGGCGGGCGCGATACTCACCCAGAACACCGCTTGGACCAACGTGGAGCGCTCCATTTCGAATCTTCGGGCAGAGCGCGCTCTCACCCCATCCGCCATCGCGAAGTCGGACGTGCGGCGGCTGAAGCACCTCATCCGACCAAGCGGCTTCTACAACCAGAAGGCGCCACGGCTCCAAGGGCTCGCGCGCTTCCTCATCGACGCCGGCGGCGTGCCTTCGCTGAAGAAACGCCCGACCGACGACCTCCGCGCCGATCTCCTTTCTCTCGACGGCGTCGGTCCTGAGACCGCAGATTCCATCCTCCTCTACGCTCTTCGAAAAGACACGTTCGTCGTCGACGCGTACACGCGTCGGATATTCGGGCGGTTGGGCCTCGAAATCGGCGACCATTATGAGGAAGTGAGGGGGAATTTCAAGGCGGCGGTCGGCGCCGACGTCCGCACATCCTCGGAATACCACGCTCTCCTGGTCGTCCATGCCAAACGCCATTGCCGGGCCAAGCCCCTATGCGACTCCTGCCCACTCGCGCGTTCCTGCGCGTACTACGCGACCCACCGCAACGCTATTCCCCGGGCTGCTCCTATTCGATGACAGGTGTTCGGCGAACTCTGCGTCCGTTGCAAGGGGACCCGCGGGCTCTGTGGGATCCATCCATGCCCACTCCTTGAAAAGGTCCGCGCCCAGATGCCGGCCCGCCCCTTCATCGGGAAGGAGTTGCGCGGGCCTTCCCCGCCAGCCGTCTTCGTGGGCCACGAGGGATACCCGAAGCTCAGTATCGGGCCCCTCATCTCCGCTCCCCTGGAGGGCGTCACGGTCGGCCTTGACGATCCTACGACGTGGTCGGGGCTTTCGATGGATTCAGTGATCGCGATGCGCTCGTCCCTTCTTCGAAGCAAACGCGCGTACCGCGTGACGGACGCCCGCGACCCAAAGGGAATGTTGGAGACGTCGCAGCTTCTCGCGATGTCCATAAGACCCGTCGAGACCGAGGTCGTGACACGGAAACATTACCACCTCGAACCCCAGGCGAGCGTCGACCCGTTCGCCGCCCCGATGGGACCGTCCGTACAGGCGGAGAGCGCAGTCCTCATCGACAAGCCCGTGATACCTCGCCGCGTCGATGCGCTCACGTCGGACGTCCATGCGAGCGCCCGGACGGCGATCGGCGAGCTTTACAGGAGCGGCGTCACGTCCTACCAGAACCAAAGGCTCCTCTCGATAGGGCTTCTCGGGGAGGAGAGGCGACGAAAACTCGTGCCCACGAGATGGTCTATCACCGCCGTCGACGACATGCTGGGGCTCGAGCTCATCGAGAAGGCGAAGGGATCCCAGGAAATCGGCCGGGTCGAGTACAGGACGGCGACCCTCTACGGCAACCACTTCCACGTGCTCCTCATCCCGCGGTCGTGGAGTTACGCGCTCCTTGAAGCATGGCACCAGGGTTCGCTTTGGGCGAGCGAGAACATCGTCACCGAGGACCATGAAGCCTACGATGGGCGCACGGGGTATGCGGAAAACACTGCCGGCGCTTACTATGCCGCGAGGCTCTCCGTCCTCGAACACCTCGTCGCGAGGCAAAGGCAGGCGACGGTTCTCATCTATCGGGAGATCACCGAGGAGTACTGGGCCCCGCTTGGCGTCTGGGTGATCCGCGAAGGCGTGCGAAACGCCATGACGACAAACCCGCTCTTCTTCGATTCAGCCGCGGCCGCGATGGCGCACGTGTCCACGACGGCACGGTTCAAGGACTGGCACCGGAGAAGCCCATTCGTCACCAACCTCCTGAGACAGAAACGGCTCGATGACTTCAATGCTTGACGGGGCGGTCCCCTAGAAGCGTGGCGGTTGTTGCGGTTCCGCGACGATCGTCGGTCGCGTCACCGGCGGCGGCCCCTGGCCAAAATAGTGTTTCACGTGCGGCCGCAGGAAATACCAGATGATGACGCCGTTCAGGATGAGCCCGAACACGCCGGCCCCGGCCGACGCGCGGATGGTCACCAGATTGTAAACGATACCGATCGCCTGGAAGGCGATGGTGACTATCCACGCCCACCCCCTGCCCTTCCAAAGCCCCCATCCAAGCCCCGCGTATGCAAGGCCCAAGAGCAACAAAACGACGCCAAGCGCCCCGCCGATCGCTTGGAACAATTGGGGGTCCGTGTCGGGCCCAAGGAAGCGTTCCGCGGCCGCGCCGAGGACGAGGAAGACGAGGCCTGCAAAGAGAAGAAGCCCACCCCCGATGCCGTCGAGAACCGCCAGGATAGTCACGCCCAGGGGACGCGTTTTCGTCTCGGGCAACCCACCGGGCCCGATCATCCAGGGCTCTGACTTCGGGATGTACGACGGTTGCTGGCCTCCATAAGGCGCTTGGCCTCCGACCGGTGGTTGAGGCACGTAAGTTGCGTTGCTCCCCGTCGCCGTCGGCCCGAGCGGCTTCAGTAGTTTTCCACATTGGACGCAGAAGACGTTGGCGGCCACGTTGGCGGTCCCGCATGACGCGCATCGCACCTCGGCCGCTGGCTTGCCGGGAACGGGAGGCGCACGGATTTGGTCAGTGAGCGACCTTCCGCACGCGACGCAGTAGTTGTTCGCGTCCTGGTTCGGGGTCGAACACGTCGGGCATCGCACGGTCATGGCAGGTCAAGGCCATGGCGTGGACAGGCATCAAGTTTGGCCACTCGGCGACGCGACGATGCCGGAAAAGATTCATGGGCGGTACGTCAGGTCCGGACGCGACATGCTGCAACCCAGTGTGGGACCGCGTGTAGGACGAAGGCGTCCACTCTCCGTGGTGGAACCGGCGCTCACCGAAGGAGACGCGTGGCCTCGGATAGGGGCACCTGCATCGCCGGGTCCACGGCCTGCCCGAAGAAGCGCTTCACGGGGGGTCGCAAGAGGTACCATATGGTCACCGCGTTGATCAAGAGAAAGGGGAACGTGAAACCGAAGGTGATGGTAATCGTAACGGCGTTGTAGAAGGCCCAAAGCGTTTGCAGGATCAAAGCCACGGTCCACGCCCATCCCCGCCCTGTGAAGGTCCCCCAAGCGAGGAGCATATACACGACTCCCAGGAAGAACAGCAACCCGCCAAGGGCGGCTCCATACGAGGGCACGAACACGGCTCCGGCTTCGGGCGCGAAGAACTGCTCGGCAGCGTTCCCGTACCCCATGAACATCGACCCGAACACGACGAAGAGCGCCCCGGTGATCAGCTCCACGCCGGCGAGCACCGCGACTCCTGGCGGGCGCCGCGGTTTTGCCGTCGAGCGCGGCTTGCCGATCATCCAAGGCTCGATTGGCGCCGTGAACCGGGTCTGTCGCCCACCGAGCGCATTTTCTGGGCCGCCAGAGACAGGTGGCCCGGCGTAGCCGGTTGCCGTGAGTGTCGAAGACCCTGCGAGCGGTCGGCCGCAAGCGGCGCAAAAGGCGGTGGCCGCGCCGCTCGTCAAACCGCAACCGGCGCATCGGACGCTCATGGTCGAGACGAGAGGATGTGGTGGGCGCCTTTCAACCTTGGCCCCGAGATCGCGTTACCGCGGCGTCAAGGCGTGGTGGGCGTTGCCATCGGCGCCGGCGCCTTGCCATAGAATGCCTTGATCGCCGGTTGCCAGAGGTACCAAAGGATGGCCGCGTCTATCACGATCCCGATGATGTTGAAGCCGACGACACTGATGACCAGACCCAAGGCCGTCAAGCCGAACGTGACGGTCCACGCCCACGGCTTGCCCGTCCAGAGGCCCCATGTCGCGACCGCGTAGAGGAGGCCCCATACGAGAAGGAAGCCGCCAAGAAGACCGCCCAATGCGCCGAGGATCCCGCCGCCGGTGCCGCCTGCGACACTCGCGAGGAGGGAACCCCCGATCACAAGTGCGAGTCCGCCAAGGATGAGAAACAGCGCGGATATCCCCGCGAGGATGCTCAAGATCGTAATGCCCGTAGGTCTTGCCATCGGTGTCGTCGCCAAGTATGAAACCCCAGGCCAAGACGGCCGCGCTCGGTATTTCTCCGTTCTGATTGGCGCAACGCCGCCGACTTCAGGCCTTCTGGGCCGTAAGGAGCGCTTCCCTCATCGCGGCGGCAGTCTGGAATCTGTCGCCGGCCGCCTTCGACAAAGCCGTCCTCACGACACCCTCGTATTGCCATGGTATCCCGTCGGCTGGCAGCCTCGGCAGGGCGTCTTGGATTGTCTGTCGCGCCTTGAAATCGGATTGCCCGTCGAGGGAGACGTAATGGTCGCCGGTGAGCATGCGATAAAGGATCGCGCCCATCGCGTAGATGTCCGTGCGCGTGTCCACCGGGTCGCCTCGCGCCTGCTCGGGGCTCATGTAAAGGACGGTGCCCGAAAGAGCCATCGTGCTCGCCGTAACCGTCGCGCTTCCCGCCTCAGGTTCGACCTGGGCGATTCCAAAGTCCGTGACCTTCGCTACACCGTTCGTCGTGAGGAGGACGTTCGCGGGCTTGAGGTCTCGATGCACGATCCCTGCCGCGTGAATCTGCTCAAGACCAGCGAGAACGTCGACACAAAGCCGCGATGCCTCTTCCGGCGTCAAGCGATTGCGCGCATCTAGCACGTCCTCAAGGCTCCCGCCTTGGACGTACTCCATGACGAGGACCGGCGGCTCTTCGTCCGTGATGACCTCGTAGACGCTCACGACGTTCGGGTGGTGGACGCGGGCGGCAAGGCGCGCCTCTTGGAGGAACCGCTTCTTGATCTTCTCGCCCCCGGCAAGCCACGATGTAAGGGGCTGCTTGAGGACGACCTTGCGGTCGAGGACCACGTCTTTGGCGAGCATCGCTTTGCCAAAACCCCCTGAGCCGAGTTCGCGTTCGATCTTGAAGCGGTCGCGATAGCTCTTCGTCTGGGCAACTGCCGGGGCAGCCACAGCGGCGTTCAAGGCGTACGGCGGCGCCGAATTCGTGGGGCGGGTCGTTGGGGGGTTCGCGGCCGATTCTGCCGCGGGAAGGGCGACGGTCACGTTCTTCGCCGTCGCAAAGAACGCTTTGACGTCCGGCCGCAGGAGATACCAGATGATCAAAGCGCCTGGCAAAGTCGAGACCACGATGTCTTCGAGACCAAGGTCGACAAGGCCGCCGACCGCGTAGAGACCTGCTACGAGGATCGCGATGCCTTGCGCCCATTGCCTTCCCTTCCACAGGCCGGCGGCTATGAAGTAGAAGGGAACGGCGAGGATCGCGAAAAGGACGGTAGCTGCGACACCGAGCCCGTTGGCGAAGGATCGGTAATCCGCTGGGAGGAGGCCTGAGATGAGGCCGAAGAATAGGAGGCTGCCGATGGCGAGGAGGGCGAAAACGGCGGCGGGGATGCCGTAAACCACCGCGAGGATGGTAACGCCCATCGGCCTCTCTTTCTGCGTCACATCCATCAAACAGCCGGTCCGTATTTCAAATCTAGCTGGGCTAGGGAATCCGTGGGTGGCCGGGACGTCGAAGGACCACGAACCATTATCGGGAAGCCCGCGGTTAGGACGCGGTGCGCTCGCGTATTTCGCTGCTCATCCCCGGCAGCCTCACGGAAGGCGTCGCTGACAAACGCGCGAAGACTTTGAAGATCGGCCAGATCGGTCGCGCGGCGGCGATATTCGGGGTCGAGGAGGTCGTGGTCTATGACGAGGCGTCGTTGAACGACGGCCGCTTCATCGAGAAGGTCCTAGCTTACCAAGCGACCGCGCCGTACTTGCGGAAGCGTCTTTTCGCGCTCTCCGAAGAATTGGAGTTCGCTGGCCTCTTGCCGCCGCTCAACACGCAAGCGCACCTCGCAGGACACCGAGCCACACCCGGGGAATATCGCGAGGCGGTAGGTGTGCGTGGCGGTGTCGAGGCTGGCCTCGAACGGGCCGCGAATCTTCGTGGCGCCGCGCCTTCAGGGCGGTTCTTTGTCAAGGTCGTGGAGGCGTCGTCCGTCGGCGTGATCGTCGAACAGGTTCCGTCAGGGGAATGGGCCGGCTTCACGACGAGGCGTGCAAAGGACTTGGGCGAGGCCTTGTCTGGTTTCAAGCTGAAGATCGGAACGTCAAGACTCGGGCTCGATGTACGCGAAGGGTTCAAGGATTTCCCGGCCGGGCGCACCGCCATCGCCTTCGGACCCCCTTCGAAAGGATTGGAGGAGATCTTGACCACAGAAAGGCGCGACCTCTCGACTTTCGACCTTTACCTGAACACAGTGCCTGGCCAGAGGACGCAGACGGTTCGGACAGAAGAAGCGGTGCTCGCGACCCTCTCTGTTCTCAACCTTCACGCGCCGCGAGGATGACCGGAATCGTCAATGGGCGCGATCGGTCAATCGCTTCACGCGATCGCGGATCACGTCCGACGCCCTTTGAGCGTCCCCACGGGACACGTCGTGGTGCGTCACGGCCCTGATGAAAGTAGGGGTCCTCGGCGAGACAAGGACGCCGTCCTTACGGGCTTCGTCGACGAGGGCCTGCGAGGTGATCCCGGCCCCGGCCACGTCGAAGATCACTATGTTCGTGCGCTGGGGGTAGGCAAGTCGAAGGCCGGGAACGGATTCGATGCCCCGCGCAAGGACCGCCGCGTTCGCATGGTCGTCCGCGAGCCGACCGACCATCGTTTCGAGCGCAACGATCCCGGCCGCCGCGATGACGCCGGCTTGGCGCATCCCGCCACCGAACATCTTCCGGGTCTTGCGGGCGCGGCCGATGAACTCGGTGGTTCCACAAAGGAGCGAACCTACGGGTGCGCAAAGCCCCTTGGAGACGCAGAACATCACGGAGTCCGCCGGTGCCGCGAGCGTCTTCGCCTCCGTCTTGAGAGCGATCGCGGCGTTGAACAGCCTCGCGCCGTCGAGATGCAGGGGAATCTTCTGTGAGTGCGCGATCTCTGCCACTTGCTTCGTGTAATCGACCGCGAGCGGCGCGCCGCCGTGCCGGTTGTGCGTGTTCTCCAGGCTCACGAGGGTAGTCGGCGGATGGTGCTGCTCGTCCGGCCGGATCGCGGCCCTCAACTCGTCGAGGTCGAGCATCCCGAGCGTTCCCTTTAGCGGGCGGGCCTGTACGCCTGAAAGCTGCGACATCCCGCCGGCCTCGTAGTAGTAGAGGTGTGACTCGGCCTCCACTATCGCCTCCCCGAGACGTCTTGTGTGCGTGAATACGGCGACCTGGTTACCCATGGTGCCCGACGGCACGAAAACGGCCGCCTCCTTTCCGACCTTCGTGGCCGCGAGTTCCTCCAGACGTCTCACGGTCGGGTCTTCGCCCATGACGTCGTCGCCCACCTCTGCCGCGGCCATCGCCTCGCGCATCGCCTGGGTCGGTTTGGTCACCGTGTCCGAACGAAGGTCCATGGGCGACATCCATCGTGGCAAGGGGGGTGCACCTTAATGAAAATTGGGCGTGGCCCGCGTCGCCCTCGTCTCGCGCGTCACTTTTTCGGGCGCGGAAGCTCTTCCTCGACGACGACGAGCCTCATGGTCCCGGAAACGGCGGTTTTCTCGACGTAAGGAAGAAGAGATAGTAGCGATGCGGCGAGGCTAGTGTCCCTCTGGGCCTGGGTCTTCGACGGCGGCACGTCGAGGAAACCCGTCGTCATGAGGCGCTGCCACTCGAGTTTCACGTCGTCGCGTCGAAGCGTCAAGCGGGCCGTACGCGATGCGGGCCATTGGAGCGTGACGGTGGGATACTCCACGATCAAGACCTTGTGCTTCGACCCGTCATGCATGTCCGTGATGGATCCCTCGATCTTGCAGCGACGCCGCATCGTTCCCCAGGCGGTCGCGAAATCGGCCCGATCAAGGTACCCTACTTTCTTCGGCGAGCATTCGGGGCATTGGAGCGCGATCCGTTTATGTTCACAGAATAGAGAGGCGGCCACGTTGACACTCCGCGATTGATATGATGTCCTTATCTTTCTTTGCGTAGCGGTCCTTCCCTTCCGCCCAAGATATGTTTCCAGGGGGGTCGGAAAAAGCTGAAATAGGGGCTCCCCGATTGGGCGGCGCTTCCACAGGAGGCGATTGAGCATGGGACTCTTCGACAAAGTTATCGGAACGACCAATGAGAAGTTGAACGACAAGGAAGGCTTCGCCGGCATCGCCTTGTGCGCTGTCGCGGCAGATGGCGTCATCACGGAGGAAGAGGCGTTGGGCCTTGGCACGACCATGAATCGAATGAAGCTCTTCCGGGGCCTCAACCAGCGCCAGATGAACGACATCTTCGGCAAGCTCGTCCGTGTCGTCAAGAGCCAGGGTGTGGACAACCTCATGAAACACTCCGCCGAGGCCGTCCCCGCCGACCTCAAGCCCACCGCGTTCGCGGTCGCCGCGGACCTCCTCTTTGCCGACGGCGAAGTGGCACCGGCCGAGCAGAAATTCCTTGAGAAGATCCAGTACTCGTTGGGAGTGCCGGACGACCTCGCGTTGAAGGTCGTCGAAGTCATCGCGTTGAAGAACAAGGGTTGAACCCCGAGCGTTTGGGAAGTCGGCCGCGGGGTGCTTCATCGCGCTCCGCCCGCCCCTTCTTTCTTTCCCATCCTTCTTTCCCGTCATTCTCTCCGATCCCTCTTTCGCCCACACGATTAAGATAACCTCGTAAGTTCCCTTGTCGTGGCCGGCGGTCGACTTCTTTTTTTCCTGGGGCTTCTCGCCGCTATCGCCGGGATGATGGTCATCGCGGTGACATTCGCGTTCCAGACGGCCCCTTCGATCGCGCCGGTCGCGCCGACGCTTCTCACGACGGGGATCATGGTGGCAGTGGCCGGTGTGGCGTTCGTCCTCTTGGGCCGCATGTCGGGTTGAGCCCGGTTCCGCGGCGGCGGTGTCGCTCCTGATAATCATGTAGACCACAATCTACATATAATCATGTAGATGTACATCGACACAATGGCTTCAGCAAGGACCGAGACCCCGTTGGAACGTCGGCTCGAACGCCTTACGGGCGAAGATCCCAAGTGCTGCACCGAAGATCTCCAAGCGATCGTCGAAGCGGCCAGCGCCGCCCCCGGGTTCGCCCGCGCCCTCTTGCACGCGAAGGCGATGGCCGACGAAAAGCGGTTGCAAACCCTTTCGCTCCTGAAACGCCGAGGCGAGCTATGCGGTTGCGAGATCCAAGCGGCGCTCGGTCTTACGCACGCAACCGTGAGCCACCACATGGCGTGTCTTGAGACCGCGGGTCTTGTGACCCCGGAAAGGCGCGGCAAATGGACGTACTATCGGTTGACCAAAGAGGCCAGGACGTTGGTCCCTTAGAAGAGGAGGTGAAGACATGGACGGAAACAAAGAACCCTGCTGCGAGATGTGCTGCCGTTGCTGTTGAACGACATGAACGCGCGTCAAGCGCTCCCCACGGACCTCGCGGCGGTGCAGGCACTGCTGGCGGCGGAAGGCCTTGAAGCGGAATTCAAGTACCACGAATTCGTCGTGATGGAGGCGAAGGGAGAGATCCTCGCCTGCGCCCGCTTGAAGCCTTTGCCAGATGGGACGTTGGAGCTCGCAAGTGTCGCCGTCGCCAAGGAGTGGCGAGGCATGGGTCTTGGCGAACGGATCGTGGCCGCGGTGCTCAAGCGCGCGAACGCTCCCGTCTATGCTTTGGCCCTTGCGCCCGGATTCTTTGCGAAACAAGGTTTTCGGTACCTCGAATCCGTTCCGGTCTCGCTCAAGCGCAAGGCGGAGCTCCACTGCGCGTCGAAAGGGTTCGTCCCTATGGTCTGGCGCGCCGCCTCATCATAGGACGAGCCGCTTCTCCTCTTTCACACTGTTCAGTACCAGTTGCGTGTTCGTCCGCTCCACATTGTCCAGCGAGAGGATCTCCTTGATGAAATCGTTCAATTCGTCCCTGTCTTTGAAGCGCGCCAAGATCATCGAATCCCATTCGCCGGTGACGTCGTAGACGCCGAAGACGCGGGGGTTGCGGGCGATCTTCCCTTGGACCTCCAAGAGTTTCCCGTGCGCGATACGGACGCCCACAATGACGACGAGATCGAACCCGATGACGTTGGGGTTGATCACGGGAACGTAGCCGGTGACGACTCCCGCTTCATGGAGCCTCTTGATGCGGTTGCTCACGGTCGACAGCGCTATGTCGAGTTCGCGTGCAATGTCCCGGTACGATTTACGGGCATTCTTGTTTAGGCTGCGTACGATTTTCAAGTCCAGTTCGTCAAGGATGAACGACAATTATATCGCCAGGCGGTCAATAGTATCCAACTTCATATGTTTTCCGGTCAAACGTATTGAACGTTTGGGGTGGAATCGCGGCATGCGCGAGGGCCCGGCAACAAGGATGCCGTGTGCGGGAGATCGAATCGCGCGATCCCGCGCACGAGAACGGTCGCATACCCGACTTCGCCCGTCGGCCGTTCTCTTCCAAGGTGAAGAAACGGACAACCGCGCGCCGCCCAGTCATTATCCGGTTCGATTTTCTCTTAATGACTGTTTTCCATCAAAATAAACGGTCGTTTGACTGTTTTTTCGGTGAGAGAATCAATTCCAGAAAGGTTTATTATCTATTTTCCATACATGGTGATTGCCCATTGGGGGGCCCACGCATGACCTTGCAAGCAGAATACATCTGGATGGACGGCGCAACGCCCACGCAACAGCTTCGAAGCAAGACCAAGATCCTCGACGTCGACCACGTGGAATCGTTGACGGACATCCCGGAATGGGGGTACGACGGATCGAGCACCGGCCAAGCACCGGGGGACAAGTCGGATTGCGTTCTTACTCCGGTCTCGTTCTTCAAGGACCCGATCCGCGGCGAACCGAACGTATTGGTCATGTGCGAAGTGATGAATGCCGACGGGACCCCTCACGTCACGAACACGCGCTCCAAGCTTCGCGCCGTCGCAGAGAAGACGGCGAAGACGGAACCGTGGTTCGGCATCGAACAGGAGTACACGCTCTGGCGGGGCGCGAAGCCCCTGGGTTGGCCGGAGAACGGTTTCCCTGCACCCCAATTCGGATACTATTGTGGCATCGGGGCCGACGAGGTTTTCGGCCGTGCGCTCGTCGAACGGCACACGAAGGCCTGCATCGAAGCGGGGCTCAAGATCAGTGGAACGAACGCCGAGGTCATGCCCGCCCAATGGGAATTCCAGATCGGGCCCGTAGGTCCATTGGAGGTCGCCGACCAGTTGTGGGTCGCAAGGTGGCTCCTCTACCGCCTCGGCGAGGACCTTGACATCAGCGCCACGTTGTACCCGAAGCCCGTGAAAGGGGACTGGAATGGAACAGGCGCACACACGAACTTCAGCACCAAGGACATGCGCGCGGCCGGCGGCATGAAGTACATCGAACAAGCGTGCCTCGCCCTGGAGAAAGCGCACGCGAAGCACATCGCGGAATACGGGGCTCACAACGAGGAACGGTTGACCGGTCGACACGAGACGGCGCCGATCACCGAATTCCGTTGGGGCATCTCGGACCGTGGGGCGTCAGTGCGGATTCCCCTGGCGACTTCCAAGAAGGGCGCGGGCTACCTTGAGGACCGGCGCCCCGCGGCCAATATGGACCCATATCGCGTGACCAGGCTCCTCCTTGAAACGGTTGTTCTTGGCGTGCCGCCGGAGACCGGCGTCTCCGACCCGACGTACGGGGTCAACGTTGGCATCGTGCCAAAACGCAAGACCGGCGGACACGGACACTGACCGTCCGCGTCCGATGGCGCGTGCGGCGGGCGGGCTCAAGGCTCGCCCCGCCAGCTTTTCTTTTAGGCATTTTTTCATATATTCCATACATACATATAAATAGAATATGGAATAGACTATCCTTTACGTGATTTCCATATTACAGGCATTGCGTGACGCCCTTCTTGCAAGAAGCCCCATCGCGGTCCTCCCGGAGCCCGTCTGGAAGCGCACCTCGGCACTCAACACATGGGGCACGAACGCGATCGAAGGGAACACGATGACCCGCAGGATGGTGGAGCGCCTCCTACTTGGCGACCAGATGCGCGGCACCGCACCTGCCCGCGACATCGCGGAGACGATGCAGCACGACGCGGTATTCCGACGGCTCCCGCCGCTCGTCGATCGACTCGTGACGCCCGAGATCGCGCTCGACCTTCACACCGACGTGTTCCGCAACACCAAACCGCACGCAGGCACGTGGCGCACCATCCGCGTCATGATCTTCGGCTCGGAATACGAACCGCCAAGACCGGAGGAAGTCCCACTCCTGATGCGCCACTGGGCCCAAGATTATGCGCATCGTTGGGTCGCCGGTGAAGACGTCTTCGAACTCGCCGCGTGGATGCACTGGAGATTCGAAGCCATACATCCCTTCGAAGACGGGAATGGCCGGGTGGGGCGATTGCTACTCAACATGCACTTCATGCGGCAGAGTTGGCCGCCTATCCATCTGGGCCCTCCCGAGAAGGACGAGTACGTGGCGGCGCTCCAGGCGGGCCACAAGAACGACCTCGCCCCGCTGCGCGATCTCTTCCGGGCGACCATGGGGCGAAGCCTTCTCGACCTATTGGATCAAGTGGGCACGGCAGACGACGCGCTCCAGACGATCACCAATCTCGGAAAGAGCGGCCCCTACGATCGGAAGTACCTTGCCCTTCGGGCGAGCCAGGCCGCACTTCCCGCCATCAAGGTGAAGGGAGAATGGAAGACGAGTCGGCGGGCTCTTGCTATCTATGCCGACGCGATGGGGCGCAAAGGTGACGGGTGAACGGCCGCGTCGGCCGTCCGCTGTGACACGTTGACAAGTCTACCGCATCGATCCGGACGACCAGCAAAGGATTATCGAGAGAGGTGGGGGAAGGGCCGCGACACATGGGCGTAACGAGGAGCTACGGCGCTGGCTCCCGCAACTCGACCGTGTGCCCGTCAGGACTGTTCACGTAGGCCAATCGGCCGCCGCCTTCGCGGAAGGGCGGGATGACGAGTTTCCCGCCGGCCTTCTCCAATGTCTCGATCGCGTCATCGAGTTTTCCCCCTTCCACTTTGAAATTGAGGTGATCCAGCGCTTCGCCGGCCGAATACGGCGTGGCGTACGGGTTCCCTGGCGGGTAGTAGTTGAGTTCAAGGAAGTGACTCGCATCTCCGGCCACGAGTTCGACAAGCGTTCCCCCTGTCTCCTTGACGAGGGCGCCTTCCCGTAGGCGCATGCCGAGGCCTTGCGTGAAGAACCGGATGTTCGCCTCAAGGTCGACGACCCTTAGCCCGGTGTAGCCGAAAAGGAACCTCATGACTTTGAACTAGACAAAGGAGGTTTGAATCTTTGGCCTACGTCACGACCTCTTCGAGGCGCTCTTCGTCCACGGCGCGACGGAGCTCCATCGCGATCCTCCTCCCGGTCGACATCGGCCTTCTCCATAGGGCGTTCCCGTAAGGGTGGCCCACGGAGACATGTACGTTGGTTCCGCCGCCGATACGCGGCGCGACGTCGTAGCAGAAGAAGTCCATGTCCTTGTCGACGCAAGTCTGCAAACAGAAGGGGCCGATGATGCCGGGGGCGTAATGCGTGCGCGCAGCACCTACGAACCGTTCGGCCATGTCGAAGACCTTCTCTAGAAGCGATTCGCGGATCGTCGCCGAGTTGTGGCCGACCACCGTGTATTCGGGCCACATCTCGCCTTCGCGTAACGACATCTGTTGCGGAGCGGGGAGCCTCACGTGCCCGTCGAGGCTCGATTCGAAGCGCCAGTCGATCCCCAGGAGTTCTATCGGGCTCATCGTCTCCTCGAGCGGGGAGTGGAAGAAATTGAAGTTGAACACCGGGCCGATGATGTAATTCTCGATCCGCGCGTTGGCAAGCGAGGCCCGCTCGATGGTCCCGGCGCGGATCATGGCCTCCGATTTCTTGACGTACTCCTCGTGCGAGGCGCACGTGAAGAAACCGCGCTCAAGTTTCTTCTTCGCGTGATGGAGTTTCACTATCGAAAGGCCTTCGATGTCCTCCGGACGTTTTACCTCCGGCGGGAAAGGGATGCCGGCCTTCTCAAGCAGGTTGTAGTAGGAGTCCTTTCCGTCCCGTTCCTCGACTTTGAGCATCGAGCGCGAGCCGAGAATCGGGACGGCGAATTCGTCCTCGATTGTCTGGACCTTGGCGTACGAAGAGAAGGAGCGGTTTGGAACGAAGATCGATTGCTGCTTCAGGAGCCGTTTCTGCGCGTCGGCCGTCAGGACGTCCTTGAACTTGGGCAGGACGATCGCCTCGTCGACGATCCCCCGGAGCGGTCTTCCATCTGGGCCTCGCTTCGCCCGGAAGTAATCCGAGTAGGTCTTCTCGCGGCCCGCCTCGCAGATGGCCACCGTCCGGAACCCCTCGTCGACCGCACCGTCGCAGACGTCGAGCGCCGAATGCGACGCGAGGACCGCAACCGAGACCTTTCGAGGGTCATAGGTTTTCAGGTTCTTGAGCACGGAGGCGCGTTCGATCACGTTCCGTCACCCCGTTCCAAGTGTCGGCCAAGAAGGAGGTCGCGTACCGGGATGTAGATGAGAATGACCGCGATGTACAGGAAGATGAGTAGCCCTGGCCAAAAGATCGTAGGCGTGAAGGCGATGTCGATGCCGCTCGCCATGACGTAATAGGTCGCTCCTCCCCCGACGATGAGGCCTCCGAGCAAGGTGATCACCTGTCCGAGCCGGCCGGGCCGCAAGACGACGACGGCGCCCGCCGCGAGGAGGAAGACCATTATGAGAGGCGCGAACAAAGTCGTGCTCACTCCGCCCACTATCATGAAAGCGATCACGACACCGGTTATCGCGTCGCCGGCGATGAGGCCCGAAGCGAGCAGTATCCCGATGCGTTCGACGCCCGAGTGGATGCGTTTGTTGCGCGCGGTCTCGGTGCTCGCAAAGTGCACGATCCCCTCCCCGGCGCGGATGGTCGACTGCAAGGGGTACCGGCTCTTCAGGTACCGGTCGACGAGGAGGCGCAAGATGCCGCCGGCAAAGATCGGGACGGACAACGTCAGAGGAAGATAGATCCCCACCGCAACAGGAAGGACCGGTAGGTTGAGCACGATGAGGCCGACCGCGAGCACCATGCCGATTACGAGAAGGTTCAGGTCCAAGGTCTGCGCAAAAAGGCCCTGGACGATGGACGACATCAGGAACGCCTGCGGGGCGGGCAGTTGCTGGCTTCCGATCGTGTAGGCGGCGTCTATGACGTTGAGGACGGGCCCGACGATGAGGGCCGTGACCACGACTCCCACGATGAGGGCGATCTGTTGCGTCCGGGGTGTCGCGCCGACGATCTGGCCGGTCTTCAGATCCTGGAGGTTGTCGCCAGCCATCGCGGCCGCACAGGCGATCACCGCGGCGACGCCAAGCGCTCCCTGTATGCCTTGCGCCCCCGTAGCGCCCGCGGCAAGGAGAAGGAACGACGAGAAGATGAGCGTCACGATGGTCACCCCGCTTATCGGATTGTTGCTCGAACCGACCACACCGGCGAGATAACCGGCGACGGACGAGAAGAGGAATCCAGCGATGAGCATCACGATCGCCGCCAGCGCCGCCTGCGTGATGGACTGCGTGAAGAACCAATAGATCCCGAAGATCGGGATCGTGAGGAGGAGGCAACCGACGAGCACCTGGATCATCGGTATGTCGCGTTCGGTCCGAAGCGCTCTGGGCGCGTCCTTGCCCTGGCGGAATTGGGTGACGCCGTCGTCGAAGGCCCGCTTCAGGCTTTTTCTCGTCTTGAAGATCGTGTAGAGGCCGCCGGTGATCATCGCCCCGCCGCCGACGTACCGCACGTTCGCGTTCCAGGCCGCGAAGGCGGCCGGGATGTCTGAAAGCTGCGCCCCCGCGGCGTCGACCGGGAACGGCCGCATCGTCATGAAGATCGGGATGAGGATGAACCATGCGATGGCGCCTCCCATCATGATGAGCATGGCGATTCGAAAACCGACGATGTAGCCCACGCCTAGGAGGATCGGCGCAAGGCTCGAACCTAGATAGAACACGCTGTTGCCGAATCGCGTGGCCGCTTGAGCCGTGTCCGTCCAGAGACGCATCCCGAGCTGCCCATAGTTGAAAAGCGCCGCGAGGACGATTCCCCCCGCTAGTACGCGCATCCCTTCCCCCTTCTCCTCGCCGGCTTTGAGGATCTCTCCGCACGCGACCCCCTCCGGGAACGGGAGCCTTGCCTCGATGATGTAGGCGCGGCGCAGTGGCACTGTGAAAAGCACGCCGATGGTCCCTCCGGCGATGGCGATCGCCGTCACCTCCAGGAGATGGATGTCCTGCCACGCTCCCGCGAGGACGAACGCGGGGACCGTGAAGATGACGCCCGCGGCCAAGGCTTCCCCGGCGGAAGCGATGGTCTGGACGATGTTGTTTTCGAGGATGTTCGAGTTCTTGAACGCCCGCAGAATGCCGACCGAGATGACGGCTGCCGGTATGCTCGCCGAGACAGTGAGCCCGACGCGTAGCCCGGCATACGCGTTGGCTGCGCCGAGGATCGCGGCCAGGATCACACCAAGGAGGATCGCCTTGATGGTGAATTCGGGGATCGACCGGTCCGCCGGGATGTACGGGCCCTCGCCCGCCGGTGGGGCCGCGGTTCCTGGCTCTGGCACAGGGCGCGGATTGCGCCTGACAATAATAAGTGTGCCGTAGACGATTCGGGCCCGAGACGTGCGGGTGCGCCGGGCCCACAGGCGAAGGCAAAAAACCGATCCGCGGGGCCGGCGATGCTACAGACTTGCCCGTAGCGCCGTCGAGAATTCGCTTAGGCCTTTCGCGAGGACCGTCGCATCCCCTCCATACCCGACACGTACGAAGCCGGGGAGACCGAAGAATCCGCCCGGCACTACGAGCGTCGAGTGTTCTTCGAGGAGCCGCCGCGCGAACTTTTCGTCGTCGACGCTTTTTGGCAAGCGGATCGCTCCGATGATGCCCCCGGAAGGTTCGCGCCAGGAGACGAGGCTAGAATCCTCAACGAACCTCCGCATGATGCCAAGATTAGTGTCCCGGATGCGCCTTGCCCGCTCAAGGAGCCGGGGCTTGGACTTCAGGGCTTGAATCCCCAGCGCCTGTGAGACTACCGGAGGCGTGCCCGAAGTGTAGCCCCTTACGCGCCTCACCTCGGCCGCAAGTTCGATGGGGCCGACGAGCCAACCGATTCGCAGGCCGCCGCGCCCGAAGCACTTGGAGAACGCGTTCGTCGTGACGATATTATCGGCGATCGAATGCGCTGGGGGGACCTGCTTCAGCGCGAGTTCCCGGAAGATCTCGTCAACGAAGAGAACCCCCTCGTGCTCCGCGGCCACCTCCGCGAGCCGCTTCATCTCCAAGACATCCAACGCCCTGCCCGTCGGATTGTTCGGGTTCGCAAGAACGAACAGCTTGGCGCCCCGTTCGAACCCGGAGCGCACCTCGTCGACGTCGAACCCCCAATCGAGGTCCTCACGCCGATGCACGCGTTCCACGTCGGCGCCGGCGAAGGCGGGAACCGCGGCGAGCTGCTCGTACGTCGGCGTTTCGACCAACACCCGTTCCCCGGGGTCGATGAGGGAAAGCAGTCCAAGGAAATTGGCTTCGGTTCCAGCCGTCGTGATGGCTATTCGCTCGCTGTCGACCTTTTCCGACAGGGCAAGCTCCCGGTATAGCTCGGGAGAACCCGTCGCCTCCGAATAACCGAGTCCCAGTTTCGAGAGGTCGATCCCAAGGCTTTCGAAGGTCACTCCGGGGATGGCGCTTGTCGCTATCTCGTACTTGGCGCGCGATTCGTGGGCGTCGAGCCACTCGTCGAGAGCAAATGTGGGAAAGCGGCAGCTCACCCTCATGGAAGGGTCTTTCCTCCCGATTCCTTCGCGAACCAAGCGTCCACGAGCGTCCTCACCTTCTCCCTCTGGCCGTCGGTGAGAAGAGTGTCCCCTTTCAAGGCATCAGCGCCCTGCTGCAGGTAGTCGCCCATCGCCGGCCGCGGTACAATCGCAATCGCGACCGCCACCACCGCGACCGTCCGCCACGACCATCCGTCACCGAGCGCCATCTTTGGGGCCGCTCTATCCTTGGAAGGTAATAAAGGTTAGGGGTAAGGTAGGCGGGCAGAAGCGACGTTTGCGGCCTCGACTAGTGCCGCACCGAGATCAACGATTCGATCTTGTCCATCGCGCGGTGCATGCAATCGAGGGCCCGCGCCGATTCCTGCTCGTCGCACAATCGGTCCTCGTACTCGGCCGCGTGCTTCGTCGCGAGGAGGTTCCCCGTTTGCTTCGCAATAGCGTCGCGGTCGCGCGAGGAGACTCCATCGATCGTCTCGAAGAGGTCGAGGAGATCGTCGTGGTTTTCCGAGGCGGCCCGTTTTCCAAGTCGCTTCACGCACAAGGAATCGAGGGCGTTGATCACGGCATGGACCGCGGCGGAGACCGTGGGGTCCCAGTCACCAGCCGCGTGGGCTGATTCCGCGGCTCGTTGGAATCGCTTGGCCTTGGTCAGGTAGATGCCGGATCGGGCCCGGTCGAGCTCTCGCGTCTTCAGACCACGTCCTCCAATCTCTTCGTTGATATGGGTATGCAATCGGTCCTTACGGATCGGATAAGCGGCGTTTCCCAGGCGCGGCGCAATTCAGACGGCGTGGAATGGAGCATGTTGTAGCGGCCTTTGTAGATCGCCCTCGCTGCCCGCCGCACCCGTACTCCGGCCTCTGCGGCGGCGTCGTGGCTTTTCGCTACGAGGAGGACGTCGATATCGCTTTCCGCCGTTGCCTCCCCGCGGGCCACGCTTCCGAAGAGAACGCAAACGACATCGCTCGGCAGGACTCCGGCGATTGTCGACACCAACGCTTGTGCCAGTTCTTCCTCAGATTTGAACAATCTCCTCAGAGGTTCGCTGAAAGTGGACGCGGAACGAAACTGTACTTGTTCGCCTCGTCCCGACCCGTGCGTCGTCACGAGACCACCGGCTTTGAGGTCCCGCAAGGCCAAGTTCACCGTATTCGGGCTCATTCTGACGTTGCGGGCTATCTCGGCTTCGTTGAATATCCGGTCGGGGCTCCTCGAAAGGAGGCGCAAGATCCTGATCTTCGACGCCGATCCCAGTGCCCTTTCGGTCCATGCGAGTTCCGGCATATCCTATCATTAGGACAATATCCTATTTATAGGATTCGAGGCGCAGGGCCCCGGGTGCGCTTGAAAAACGAGCCGGTGGCGGCCCGAGGTATTCTCCAATCAACGCCCCGAGCTACGAGGGTCAGGCACGCATCAACCACTTCCTTTATGCCAAGCCCCTCATTCGGGAACCAGATGAAGCCGGACACCAAATCCCCCTACAAGTCCTTCGTCGAAGTGACCCACCGCGAGCACTTCGTCCGGGACAAGACGTTCGACATCGACCACGTGCGCCTCGACATCCGCGTCGACGAGAAGGCGGGCACTGTCGGCGGGAGTGCGACGATCGAGCTGTCCGCCATCGCCGCGGTGTCGGAGATAGAACTCGACGCCATCGACCTGCAGGTGAAGCGCGTGGTCGAGGGGGGTAAAAGCCTCCGGTTCGAGAGACTCGCGGAGAAGCTGCGTATCCGGCTCGGCCGAAAGCTCAAGGAAGGCCAGAAGACGCGCGTCAAGGTCTTCTACTCCGCCTCACCGAAGAAAGGCCTCTATTTCATCCGGCCGGACAAAGGCTATCCTGACAAGCCGTACCAGGTGTGGTCCCAGGGCGAGCAGGAGGACAACCGGTACTGGATGCCCATCTACGATTCCCCGAACGACAAGATGACGAGCGAGGTCGTGGCCACGGTAAGGGACGGTCTCACCGCCCTCTCGAACGGAAGGCTCCTTTCGGCAAAGCACGACAAGAGAGCGAAGACGAGGACGTTCCACTGGATGCAGGACAAGCCGCATCCGTCCTACCTCATCGCGCTTGTCATAGGCGAATTCGCGGAAGTCAAGGATAAGGCCGGTCACGTGCCTCTCGGTTACTACGTCAGAGCGAAGGACGAAGCGCTCGCGGCCCCCACGTTCAAGGCCACGAAAGAGGTCATCGCGTTCTTCGAGAAGTCCATCGGCCACCCGTACCCTTGGGCGAAGTACGATCAAGTCGTCATCACCGATTTCATGTGGGGCGGGATGGAGAACACGACGCTCACGACGGTGAACGAGAAGTACCTCGTCGACGAGAAGACGCGCGCCGACTTCGACCCCGACGGGCTCGTCGCCCACGAGCTCGCCCACCAATGGTGGGGCGACCTAGTCACGACGAAGAGTTGGGAGCACATCTGGCTGAACGAGGGCTTCGCCACATATTTTGATGCTCTCTTCTACGAGCACAAGCACGGGAAGGACGAATTCCAGTACCACATGCTCGCGAACGCCAAGTCGTACATGGACGAGGATTCAAACAGCTACCGCCGGCCCGTAGTCACCAACATGTTCACCGACCCGGAGGACATGTTCGACCGGCACACGTACCCGAAGGGCGCTTGGGCGTTGCACATGATCCGGTACGCCCTCGGCGACGCCCTGTTCTGGAAGGCCATCAACCATTACATCAAGAAGAACGCGGGAAAGAACGTCGAGACGAACGACTTCAAGATCGCGATTGAAGAGGCGACCGGCCGCAACCTAGATTGGGTCTTCCGCCAATGGCTTTACAAGGCGGGGCACCCGGAATACGAGGTCAAGTGGTCATGGAACGACGGCGTGTCTGCCGTGGTCCTGAACGTCAAACAGAAGCAGACCGTGACCGAAGACACACCGATGTTCCGCATGCCCGTGGAGATACTTGTCGAGACCGAGAAGAGGACGAAGACGTTCAAGCTCGACGTGGAGAAGGCCGAGCAGACCTTCCATCTGGTCGTCGATTCAAAGCCAAAGCTCGTCCAGTTCGATCCCGACCAATGGATCTTGAAACGGCTGAAGTTCGAGAAGGAGAAGGACGAGCTTCTCCACGAGCTCGCGAACTCGAAGGGCATCATCGGGCGGATCACGGCCGCCGAAGGATTGAGCAAGGTCATCAATGACGACAAGGTCATCGCGGCGCTCGAGGCCAGTTTGACTCGCGACAAGTTCTACGTCGTGCGCATTTCGTCGGGCCGCGCCCTTGCCGCCATCGGCAACGACCTCGCCCTGGAGTCACTCCTAAAGGGCCTCAAGGACAAGGATCCGCGCGTACGTCGCTCCGTCGCCGACTCGCTCGGCGGTTTCAAGAAACCGCCCGCGGTGGAGGCGCTAATCAAGACGATCGGAAGCGACAAGAGCGATTACGTGGTGGCCTACGCGCTCGCTGCCCTTGGGAAGACACGATCAGAGCGCGCGTTCGACGTCCTGGCCAAGAACCTCCCAAGGAAAAGCCACAACGACGTCATCCCCTCCGGTGTCCTTTCCGGACTGTCGGAACTCAAGGACGAACGCGCGGTCTCCCTCATCGTCAAGGAGACGGCCTATGGGAGGCCGTCGACGATCCGCAACGCCGCGATATCGGCGCTCGGGAGGCTCTGGGAACCACTTGAGAAAAAGCGCGACGACATCATGGACGCCCTCGCCGACACGGCAAGGGATGAGATGCATTCGCAACGAAGAGCCACGTATGAAGCGCTCGCCCATGTGGTCGAATCCCGTGCGTTTGCCGCTCTTGATCGGGGCGCGAACACGGACCCCATAGGCATGCTCCGGCATACGGCAAGGCTTTCTCTGAAGTCTCTACGCGAGAAGAAGGAAGAGCAGGCGACCCACGCGAAGACGCAGAAGGAGCTCGAGGAGATGCGCGAGAAGATGAAACAGCTCGAACTCAAGATCGCGGACGTGGAACAGAAAGTCGGGAAGGCGGGGAAGAACGGGGCGCGAAAGCGATGACTCAAGGCGCCCGTGGGCGCCGGCCGGCGACGGAAACATCCCGGAAACGGCAATCGCTTTCCGTGATGTTCCCGTAACCCTCATCATCCGGGGGCGGCTCCACGCCTTGTGCGATCCTCTGCGTGGTTTGCCCCGCTCGCCTTCGCCGCATGTTGCCTCATCTGGGGCTCGACGTGGCTTGCGATCAAGGTCGGTTACGATGGCACGTCGGCACTCATGGCGGCGGGTCTGCGCTTCCTTCTTGCGGCGGTCATCCTCATTGTCGCCGGGATCGCGCTTCGCTCCAAGTTCCCGTTGAAAGGGCCGTCGCTTCATCTCGCGGTCGCGGTCGGCATCCTGCTTTTCACGTTCGATTACGGCCTCATATACTGGGGCGAACAGGTCCTCGAAAGCGGTCTCACGGCGGTCCTCTTCGCAACGCTTCCGATACAGACGGCGCTTCTTGCGAACGCGTTCATCCCGGCCGAGCGGTTGACCGGGAGGCGCGCCGCCGGGGTCGCCCTCGGGTTCGTCGGTGTCCTGGTCATATTCAACCAGAGCCTCACGTTCGATCCCTCGCGCCTTGCTCCCATGCTGGCCATCGTCCTCGCGGCCACGTTCGCCTCCATCTCCTCGGTCACCACGAAGATCCGCGGGCACTCGGTCGACGTGGTGGGCCTCAACGCGGTCGCCATGATGATCGGGGCCGTCCTCCTTTTCGTTGGCGCGGCCGCCCTCGGCGAACCGCTTATCATCCCGACGGCCCCGACGGCGCTTTTCGCCATTGCATATCTTGCGGTCCTCGGGTCGGTCGTCACCTTCCTACTCTATTTCTGGCTGCTCAAGACGTGGCAGGCGACCACGTTGTCGTTCATCGCCGTGATCATCCCTGTGATCGCGCTCGTCCTTGGATTCTGGTATCGCGGCGAGGTCGTGGGCCCAGCCGTCCTGGTCGGCGGCGCCATGATCATCGCGGGAATCTACCTGGTCTCGACCATTGGCGCCCGGGCGGGCTCTCGTCTCAGTGCGGGAAAGTAGCGCGCTCGAAGGGATGGCAATGCTTTTTGCCCCGTCGTGCGGTGCGAAGGTCGAAGATCGTGGCCGGGTGGAAGCGCGTCGTCATCATCACCGTCATATCCGCCGTTGGCGGCGGTGTAGGCGGTTTTGTCGCAGCCGGACTTCTGGGGTTCATTTTCGGCTTCGCCATCGGGGGCGGACTAGGTGTGGGCGTGGGTTTACTAGGAGGAGGCGTAAAGTCTGGTGTCGGTGCGGGATTGATGGCGGGGTCCGCAGGCGCGATCGTGGCGGGCTTCGTGGCGGCGATAATCTCGGCCATCGTCAGCGGTATCTTGACCGGTATCGGGCGGGCATTTTTCGGCGGTTAGTCCGTCCGCTCGTACTCGATCTCCAACTTGTCGAGCGCCAACACCGTGTAGTACGTACTTGTGAGTACTTTTTCCACGCCTGCCTCGAACATGCCGCGCCCGCCCGCCACGGTGTAGATGTTCTCCATCGTGTCGTCGGGCGCGTGGTAGGCGTTGTAGTCCGACGCGAGCCGCATCCCGCTCCAGCGCATCACCGGGATGTTCACCCGGTCGAAGTTCCGCTCGTCGCTATTGCGCGTCGAGAAATTGAGGATCTGCACGGCCGACTCGCCCTCCGGGTAACCCAACATGTCGACCGTTATCGCGCGTTGCAGGGGATTGAAGACATCGGCCGTCGAGGCGCCCGAATATATACACATGCATCCGGCGGTGGAAGGCCAGTTGATCCCCACCATGTCGAAGCCGATGTACGTGTCGATCACGAAGGGGTCGTCCTTGATGTCGGCAACGAACGCCTGCGACGCAAGGAGCCCTTCCTCCTCGCCGTTGAAAAGGATCACGGCCCGCGTCTTCTCCGTGGGAACGGACTTGAGAAGGCGCGCCAGTTCGAGGCTTATCATCGTGCCGGACCCGTTGTCGTAAGCACCTTTCAGAGTGACGCCGTAACGGTACATAGTCCAATTCGCGGAACGGTTCTCGACGACGCGTTGGGCCTCGGGCAGAGTCTCATCGATGACCTGTTGGCGCCACGCGGCCTTCGAATCGTAATGCCCGCCCCATGCTACCCAGTGGTTGGGATCCGTGGTCCCCGGTATGTGCGCCACGATGGCCCGTAGCGGCCCGAGCGGGAACTTGCTCCCCGTCTGTGCAGTGAGCCCGGCGACCGCGTAGTTCCTCAATTCCACCGTGTAACCCATCGCCTTCAATTCGGAGATGATGTGCTCGGTGGCCTGAGCCTCGACGGCGCTTCCGGTCACTCGAGGACCGTACGCGTCGGTGAACCGGATCAGCCAATCGACGGAACGCTTCGCATCGACGGCCGGCGGCGTCGCACTCTCCAGAAGAGCCATGAGCTCGGCGGGTGAAAGCTCCGCGTCGGCTAGGGTGGACGATGTCGCAATCGGTTGCGTGGAGACGCAGCCCGAGAGGACTACAAGGGCCCCTAGGATGAGGCTGGATGCGTGGGTCTTCCCGTTCACGGCCATATCGCGCGCCATTGCCGTTCGCCTCCAAGTCGCCATATCGCCTAAAAAGCTTTATTGAACAAAGACGGACGCCGGCGCGATGGCGGGGCTGCCTACCCCTTGGCGGCGAGCGCGTCGAAGGCCGCGGCGGCGTTCACGAGCCCGTATCCGTAGTAATCGTCGTGAGCGGTGGGGCCACGGCCCGCAAGAGGCCCGATCTTCTTGGCCGTCACCATGAAGACGTTCTTGAACTCCGTGACGGCGCTCGGGCCGCCGGCGGCCCCGTCCCGTTGGTACTTCGGGAAACCTTCGAGGAGCAAGGCGATCACGGCGCCCACGTAGGGTGTTGCCTGCGAAGTGCCGCTTGCCGAGACGTAGAGGCCCTCCTTCCATGAGGAGACGATGTTGACGCCTGGAGCCAAGAGCTCCGGTTTCTGGTTCGGGTCCGTCCTCGCGCCGATCGACCCGATGACACCCGTGTTCTTCCCCTTGTAGCTGAAAGGCGCGATGTGCTCCTTCTCGTCCACGGCGCCCACCGCGATCGCTCCTTGGACGGACGCAGGGGTCGCTACGTCGCCGTTGTCCTCGTTCGGGTCTTCTTTGTTCCCCGCGGCGGCGACGACGAAGACGCCGAGGTTCACGGCGCGGTTAACCTGGTCTTCGGTCTGGCTCCCCAAGGACAGGAGACCCTTCTTTCCTCCGAGCGAGAGGACGATGACGTCCGCGCCGCCGTCGATCGCGGCGGAGATGCCGCGCGCCGCCCCCGCATCGTCCACCTCCCCGTTGCCCGGAACCGCCTTCACGGCGATGAGGCCCGAGAGGGGGGAGCCGCCTTTGACCGTCGCCCCTTTGACGACGTCGTTTTTTCCCTGGCCCACTATTATCCCGGCGACATGGGTACCGTGGCCGTTGTCGTCGTAGGGCGAAGTCCTCCCACCCACGACGTCCACCCACGCAACGCTCACGCCCGCGAATTCAGGGTGCGAGGTGTCGATCCCAGTGTCGACGACGGCCACGAGGACGCCGCGACCGAGGGTGCCTCGCGCATGGAGGGCTTCGATGCCGGTGATCTTCAGCGCCCAGGCCGATTGGGTGACGAATTGGTCAGTCACCCCAGTGCAGCCCGTAAGCCCCGGAAGCACCAAGAGCAGGATCAGGAACGAATCCCGGCGCATCGACCGCATAACCCGCTTCTGGTAGAAAAAGGGGCGATAATCCTTTAGGGGTCGCCCGGAGATAGCGTCCACGTGACCACGGTCATCCTCGCCCATGACAAGTTCGGGCCCGTGTCGGCAAAGACCGGCGCGAGCCTCATTCGTTACGGACGGGACAAGGTGGTCGCTGTCATCGACCGCTCGAAGGCGGGGCACGACGCCGGCGAGTTCCTCGACGTCGCCAAGGGGATCCCCATCGTCGCTTCCATGCGCGAGGCCCTCGCCTTCAAGCCGGACACCCTCGCGATCGGCATCGCTCCCGTAGGCGGCATGCTCCCGGACGAATGGCGTGTCGACCTCGAAACTGCGCTTCAAAACGGGGTCGACGTCGTGAGCGGACTCCACTTCTTCATCGCCGATGACCCCGCACTTGCCGGACTCTCGGCCCGGACCGGCGCCAAGATAGTCGATGTCCGGCGGCCGCCGCAGCGAAGACTCATCGCGACGGGCGAGGCGCGAAGGATCCCAGCGATCACGGTCCTCACGATCGGCACGGATTGCTCCATCGGGAAGATGACGACGGCAGTGGAACTCCAACGCGAAGCGCTACGGCGCGGCATCGAGGCGGCCTTCGTCGCCACCGGCCAGACGGGCATGATGATCGGCGCCGATGAAGGGGTCGCGATCGATGCGGTCGTGGGCGATTTCATGGCGGGCGAGGTTGAGCGCATGGTGTTGTCCGCGGCAGGAAAGGGCAAGCGCCTGATAGTCGTGGAGGGGCAGGGGACGACAAGCCACCCCGCCTACTCCGGAGTGACGGTTTCGTTGCTTCACGGCGCCTCGCCAGACTACCTCATCCTCTGCCATGACGCGACGAGAAAGCACAAGAAAAGCTTCGAAGACTTCCCCATAGTGCCACTGAAGGAGGAGATCGAGAACAACGAGCGGCTTCTCCGGCACACGACCGGCGGGCGCGTGGTCGGCGTCGCGCTCATGACCCTCGGGTTGACGGATGAGCAGGCGCGCGCCGAGGTGGCGAAGGCCGAGCGGGAATCGGGGCTGCCGGCGACCGACCCCGTGCGATTCGGGCCTGGGATATTGATGGATGCGATCGAGAAGGCGTCCTACGGTCATAGGAAACGGGTGACGCTTCGTGGACATTGAGGCGACGGGGTTGAAGTGACGTGGACATTGACGTCTCGCGGCGCGACCTGAAACTCAAGAGGCCCTTCGTGATCTCTGCCGGCGCGTCGGACCTGGTCACGGTAGTTCGAGTGAAGGTCACCGACGGCAAGTCGAGCGGCCTCGGTGAGGCGTCGCCGTCTTTACGCGTGACGGGCGAGACCGTGGCCAGTGTCGAGGACGTCCTCGGGATCGTCCGGCGCCAGATACTTTCAGACCGCCGTGGGCTCGATGCCGGGTTCAAAGAAGCGCGGACCGGGATATCCGGGAATGGCTCCGCCATGGCGGCGCTCGACATGGCCATCCTAGACCTACGAGGCAAGGAAGCGGGCCGTCCGGCGCGCCGCCTCCTTCGACTTCCGAAGGCGCGACTGGCCACTTCGAAGACCGTGAGCCTCGCCGAACCAAAGGAGATGGCCGAGGAGGCCGCCTTGTTCCTCGTCGAGGGCTACGGGACGTTGAAGATCAAACTCGGTGCCGGGCCCAAGGACGCGGCCCGCATCGCCGCCGTGCGCGCGGCCGCTCCGAAGGCGCGATTACGCGTGGACGCGAACGCGGGATGGGACCCGCGCACCGCCCGCCGGATGCTCGATGCGCTTGAAGACAACCGCGTGGAACTCCTCGAACAGCCGGTGAGCCCTCGTCTCGTGCGGGATCTACGGGACCTTACCGCCGCCACGAAGATCCCGGTATTCGCGGACGAGTCTGTGAAGACCGTGGAGGACGTCGAGTTCTTGGCCGCGACCAAGACCGTCCGGGGGATAAACGTGAAACTGATGAAATCCGGCGGCATCAGGCCCGCCGCCGACCTTCTAAAGGCGGCCAGGAAGCGGCGATTGAAGACGATGATCGGGTGCATGATAGAATCGAGCGTCGCGATCTCGGCCGCCGCGCAGCTTCTTGCCCTCGCGGATTTCGCCGACCTCGACGGAGCGGACCTCATCGCAAACGACGACTACGCGGGGGCGTCCATCGTGAAGGGCGTGATCTCGACGCCGGACGGACCTGGCCTCGGTCTTTCGCCCCTTTGAGCTCTAGAAGAAATTCGGCGGCTTGAGTTTCTCTTCACCGGTCGTGGGCTTCGAGCGGGCGCGCGCCAGTATCTCACGGAAGGCCTCGTCCTGCGTCACCATGGAACCGCGTTCCTTGGCCAGTTCCGCTTTGAATAGGTCGAAATCGCGCTTGTCGGAGTCGCTTACGCGGATCACAGCTAGGTTCGCCATGCTTTCTCATCACGGTGTCACATTTATTAGATTTGTGAAGCGGCTTGGCTCAAGCCGCCGGCAGGAAGGAAAACGGGGTGGAACCCCAAAATTGTCCATAGATGGACGAAACGAGGCGTTCCAAGTGTTAGATTTCCTGAAATCGTATCAAGTTTGTAATAAACAGCTTAAATAGTCGATGGGTCCGACTAGAAGTGCAGTTGCCGATTATCGGGGGCCGCTGACGCCTCTCAAGACCAGTCGAACTCCCTCCCCGCCCCCAACGAGTTCTTCCCGAATGTATTGGGATGCGTCGGGCCCCTCTTGCTCTCACAGCACCCTTTTTGGCGCCGGGGGCGCCAAAAAGCGTGCACGGAAAACTTGTGCCCCGTTAGGGACGGGGCCCATCCCTCCGGGATGGGCCGGGCGCTCGCCAAGGGATGCGCGTGTTTGTTTCAGTCCAGCGCGAACAATTTGTATTTGCCCGAGACCTCGAACAGGCCGATCCGGGCCCCCGCGTCAAGCCAGCCGTGCGCGTAGTTCACGCAGGCGAAGGCGTTCACCATGTCGCCCTTTTCTGAAAAATGCATGGCGTCCTCATAGTACGCGCGCGCCATCTCGAGGAACTCGTCGGCCGACCTTCGCAAATGGGATCTCTCGTGCGCCGCGATCTTCACGTGGCCCAACGCCTCCCGGGTGATGGCGAGGTACTTCTCGAGCCGTTCCTTCGGGATACGGTCCGCGGCGCCCTCCGCCATGGCCTCACCGGTTCCAGAGCCGGGCGTGGAACCCCTTCCCTTTCCTCAATTGGGACTTCACCTTCACGCGCACGCTTTCGAGGCTCCGTTTCAGGTCTTTCGTGCCCTCGTCATCCTTGTAATCGCGAAGCAGCCTCTCGATCTTTGGGAAGAGCTTCGCGTCGATGAGCGTCAACAACTCGTCCAGGTTCCTTTCCGGGAGGCGCGACAGGTCGCTTTCGGCGAGCCGCATCGTCGCTTCCCGTACCTCAAGGAAATCGCGATCCGTCGTCACAGGCGGCGACGCCGGTTCCGTGTCCGCGGCCTCCAACTCCTCGTGGATGGCCCGCCGCGACACCGGCGTCTCGACCTCCCGTTCCTCCTCCGGCGCCTCGGAATCGAGGTCTTCGAGGACATTGACGGAGCTCCCGCCGTGCTTCGTCTCGCGCGGCCTGATCTCGACGAAGATGGGCTGCGCCAGCGCCGCGTTCGAGACTATCGCAACGCCCACCGGGAGTTTCGCGATCTCGCCCTCCATCTCTCCAGTGAGGCCTTCGACCGAGGAGGAGATGGCCTTGAGGTCGTTCGGGTTCGTCACTTTGAGGATGAACTGCGTGTTGCATTGGGAAACCACGTTCTTGTCGACCTTGGCCGGGCGTTGGCTCACGACGGTGAGACCAAGGCCGAACTTGCGCCCCTCCGCGGCCACGGTCCGAAGAAGATCCGACGAGAGGGCGACGCCGTAGCCGCGTTCAGGGCAGAAATTGTGAGCCTCCTCGACGACAAGCATCATCGGTGGGATGCGGTTGAGTTTCCTCGCCTCGAAAAGCTCTTTTCCAAGTCGCGACACGACCATCTGCTGGATCTCCGGCGGCACGCCCCGGAGATTGACGACCGTGCATTGCCCCTTCTTGGCGAGGGCCGCCACGGGCGTGCCCTCCTCGTGGAAGATCCCGAGGCCCTCGACGAGTTCGAGCGTCGAGACTAGGTTCCACTTGGCGTTCGATTGGTTGCGCTTGACCTCTTCGATGACGTCGCGCACCGTGTAGTCCTTGCCGCGATCCGTTATCGCCTTGATCGCCTGGTGGAGCATCCCCATCTGGACGCTCGATATGCGGCCCCCGAGTATGTCGTTGAATTCATGGGGGCGCAGGTTAGTCCCATCGAGTTTCAGCTTTTGCGCGTTCGCGTTCACGGCGTTGTCCGGCGAGTACTCGATGACCGCCTCGCTGTAGCCCTTGGGTTTCACGCCGAACCGGCGCATGATCGTCATCTCGCGCCTCTCGACGTTCGGTTCGGCGAGGCTCGAGTACTCACCGTGCGGATCGATCACGACGATGGGCACTTGCTTCTTGAGAAGCTCCTCGAGGATGACCCCGACCACGTAAGACTTGCCCGCCCCCGTCTTCGCAAGGACGCAGACGTGTTTTTGGACGAGCGCATTGATGTCGAGCCGCACCGGGATGTCGTGGCCTGCCAGGAAGCCGATGTAGGCGCCATCGTCGTCGGCGAGACCCAAGACGCTCCGGATCAGGTCCGCGTCCGCGCGGAGCACGCGCTCGCCGGCCTTGAAAGGGGAATGAGGGCTTCGAAGTATGGATCGTGCGTCCCGGTAGCCAAGGACGATCGCGTTCGCCGACAGCTTGTCCGAGACGTCGGGCCGACTGAAGGGTGAAACGGACGAGGCGCGTTCGAACGAAAGGTCGCTCTCGCGGGTGATCGCGTGGATGCGCGCGAGCACTATCCCCTCGTCGTGCCTGACCTTCACGTACTCGCCGCGTTTGACCTGGGCATCGTTCAACGCAATCTTGAACTCCGCGGCGTCGACGTGCCCGTAAATGACGCCTAATTGTTCCTGCATCCCGGTCGACTCTACTTAGACGGGCTTCACTTATATTTGTTATTTTAGGAAGCCACTGGGATGACCGAACCTACTTGGCGCGGATGTGGGGAACAAGCGCCGCCGGGTCCCGTAACTTCAGCCTCAGCCGCAGATGGAGACCCTTATCCGCGAGGGGATCACCCCCGGCCCGCGTGGACAATTCCAGGACGCCGCGTAGCTCATCAAAGGCCGACACGTCGCAAACGCGGAACAGGTAGCCGTGGGCACTTGCCCTGCTCATGCGGGTGGTCATGAAATACGTAAGCCCCGCCGAGATGAAGACGAGGGCGCCAACAAGGAACCCGCGACCATCCGGGAAGAAAAACAGGAAAGCGAACGACGTAACTGCCGAGGATCCGAAGAGTAGGATGGCCACATTCTTCATGTAGGAACCATCGGGAGCGAAGACGAGCGAGCGATCGCCCACCATGAGCTCCCCTGACATCCTGAAAAGCGATGGGACGCGGCGCAGCATCGTGGCGCCGCTTCGCCCACGGATCGCCTCTCCAGGGCAATTGAGCATCCAGACGTCCTCGGCGTCCAACGGTGTCGAAGGGACGCCGGGCCCTAAGAGGCTTTGGAGACCGACTGATCGAGGATCACGTGCGCAGGTTGGAGCTCCGTCTCCGGCGGCACGTTCACGACGAGGGTGAAGCCCTTGAAGGCGAACTCCAGAGCCTGCTCCTCCTCGCGAGCGGAGGCGCTTTCCACCGCGATCTCAGCGGTCACGTAAGCTGGCCGGGCCTCGTGCCGGCGAAGAAGGTCCGTGAGGTCGAAGGTGTGCGAATGCCACGTCCCGTCGGCGGGGGCCGATTGATCGTGAAGGGTGTGGCCGGACACTTCCATGTCGTCGTCTCTCCCGACGCGCGCGTTGGCCCTCACGTGGAAGCGTATCTCTTGCGCCCCGGATCCGCCCCAAAGTCGGCGTCTCTCGATGAAGTGGAATACGGCCGATTCGATCGAGCGTAGGTCCGTCAAGGCCACCGGCCTCGTCCAGATGCTGCCTTTTCCCGTCGCGCCGCCGCCGCTCGTGAAAGCCATCTCCTGGCCGTCCTTACGCCACGCGGGCGGCCGCACTGAAGGCAGTTTCTTCATGAGTTTGTCCACGAGGCCCTTTCGGATGTCCGCGACGGTCTCGTCGAACGTGAACGAATCGAGGCCGTCCTGGGGCGTGAAGATGTACTCGTATTGCTTCCGTGGGTCCTTTCGTGGCATCGGCGAACTACCTGTTCCGGGGAGTGGGTGAAATGGAAAGGGCGGGGGGATACCCCGCCCGAAGCGTTCTATCTACTGGCTGCGGTTGATGGTCCCATCGGGGTTGATGGTGAGGACCGACCCGTTGGGGAAGCTCCTCGAAATCGACCCGTCGGGGTGCTCCGTGACGGTGACGCCGTTCGGCATCGACTTCACGAAGGTCTTGTCCGCGAGCACCTTGAAGATGGTGCCGTCCGGGAGTTCCTTCACGAACTGCCCGTTCTTCCATTCGGACACGATCGCGCCGTCGGGCATCGTCTTGATGATGCTGCCGTCCGCGAGGACTTTCACCATCGTGAGGTCCTTCAAGGTCTTCACGAGCATGTTCGAGGGAAGCTCCTTCACGACCGTCTCGTCCGGGAGCGTCTTGATGAGCGTCCCGTCCGGGTTGATCTCCAAGGTCGTGTCGTTCGGTAGCGTCCTCACAACGGTGTAGTCGGGGAGCTGCTTCACGAGCGCCCCGTCCGGGAACTCCTTCGTGAAGGTCCTGTCGGCGAACTCGCGCACGATTGTACCGTCGCGGAGGATCTTCTCGAGCGTCTTGTCGGCCTTCATGCGGATGATCGTGCCGTCGGCGAGCCTTTTCTCGAACACGCCAGAGACGTAGTCGCGCACCGTGACGCCGTCGCGGGTGGTCTTGGTTATCGTCCCGTCGTGGGCGACTTCCACGGTCGCGCCGTCGGGAAGGACCTTCCTGAGCGTCCTGTCGCCGGTCTCCGTGATCTGCGACCCGTCGGGGAAGTGCTTCGTGACGCTCTTATCGGCATCGATCCTGACCTTGACGCCGTCGGACGTCTCCTTTTCCAAGCGGCCGTCGGGCTGGTTGCGGATCGTCGTACCGTCGGGTAGCTTCTTCTCGAAGCTCCCTTCCCAAACGGCGAGTTCAGTGCCGTCGGGGAGGCGGTGGACGAACGTGCCGTGCGGGTCGATGGTGACGTTCGAACCGTCTTTCAGCTTGAGGCTGAAGCCGGCCATCCCGTAGTGGGCGCTCTCGCCGTTTGCGTAGTTGACGCCGACCTCGCTTCCGCGGGCGACGGTGATCCCCGTCTTGTTCGGGAAGTTGAGGATGAGGTCGCGCTGCGGGGTCGCCTCGACGTTGAGGCCGTCCGCGAAGCGGGATTCGAAGTGTCCGCTCTCGTCGACGCGCACGGTGGTGCCGTCCGCATACTTCTGGGTGAACACGTGCTTCGGGCTGACCGTGATCGTCACGTCGCCGAGCTGACGGCGGATCGTGCCGTCCTCAAGCACCTTCACTTCCTGTCCGGCGTGGGAAACCGGGCTGTCGAAGTCCGTCTCCTTGGCCTTCGAGACGTCCGTCCATTCACTGGCCTCCTCATGTCCGCCCTTGCGGGTCTCTGTCCTTGTCTGCTTTGGCATTCTTTCGTCTCCTGTGAATTCACTGGGCCTTGTTGACTTGAAGCTCCTCAAGGCGTGATAATGAAACGAGGAACACCTGGTCCCTCAGGCTCTCGCCGAAGCGCGCCAGGTAGCGGATGTTCGCGAACTCGCGCGCGAGCTGCTTGTCGCCGACGGTTTCGGAGATCCACCGTTCGATGTCGCCCGCGTAGATCCCGTATTCGAGGGCCTTGATGTCGACCGTCTTGACCGCGTCGACGAAGTCGTCGAGCCGGGCCACGCGCAGGATCCCGTTACGGTGCTTGCCGGTCTTGAAATCGAAGGGCGACCAGAAGAAGGTCCGCAGAAAACTTTCGGCGTCGGCGACCTCGGAGACGGGAATCCGACGAGGGACCTCCGTGAGCGAGAGCGGGCGCACGTCGACGGCCATCGGCGGTTTGTTCTGCGTTATTGCCTTACGGGTTTCTGGACCAGCCACGTTGATACCTCCCTTACCCCTTCGCGAGAACGGGTAACTACCGCAACAGGCCTCTTATCCAAATAGGTTTGCCTCATTCGATCGAATGGATGACCACGCGGGTCGGAGCCTAAAAGAAATCGAAAGGAATGCAAGGTTTATGGGGATTCGTATTCTCGTGCCTTGAACGGAATCACAAATACGGCATTAATGTGAAGACTTTTTTCCAAGGAGGGAGGACTTTTGGGTGGATCCACGCCGACGCTCAGGAAAAAAACAAGAACTCCGCGATCATGGACCGCCGACACCATGCGACGTCGGACTCCGAAGTGATCCGCCCGACAGGTTTTTTCGGGAGATCGTCTTCGGATGGATCCAGGTTAATCTCATAGTTTGGACCGCGTAACAGAAACACCCCTCCCCGAACGAAAGGAAAGGTGCACGCTGGGGCAGCTGGTCGGTAACGGTTTAGGGCATAGCGGGCGTTGTTAGTCCATGCCCGGCGGCCTTCACGGAAAGCTCCTCGACGTCGATCTCACGACGGCGGCGATGTCGGATTGGCACATTCCTGCGGATTGGGCCTCGCTTCATCTCGGCGGCCGGGGAATCGGCGCGAGGATACTGTTGGACCAGTACGAGGGGCGCGCGGAAGACGACCCGTTAGGGCCTCGGAACATCCTCGTTTTCATGACGGGACCACTCGTCGGTCTCTCGGTCCCCGGCGCCGGAAAGCACGCGGTCTACGCACGCTCGCCGCTCACAGGACTGTTCGCGGAGGCGTTCTGTGGCGGGTACTTCGGCAGCGAGTTGAAAAAGACCGGTTACGACGGCATCATCATCCGAGGCCGGGCCCCGGAATGGCAATACCTCTCCGTCATCGACGGAAGACCTGAGATCCTGCCCGCCGGAGACCTTCGGGGAGCGCCCGTGTCGAAGACCGAGGCGGAGCTTCTGAAGCGGTCTCCTCGCGCCCGATGCGCCTCCATAGGACCCGCTGGAGAGAACCTCGTACGGTTCGCGGCCATCATGACGGATCGCAACCGCGCGGCAGGAAGGTGCGGCGTGGGCGCGGTGATGGGTTCGAAGACGCTGAAGGCGATAGTGGTGAGGGGGAACGCGAAGGTGCCCGTCGACGACGAGGCGGCGTACCGGGAGGCGCTCAAAGACTACATCTCGACGCTCCAAAGCCCCGGCATGAAGCGTTTCGGCGAATACGGGACGCCGGGAGGCGTGGAATCGCTCGACTCGCTGGGGATCCTACCGACGCATAACTTCCACCAAGGCCGGTTTGAAGGAGCGTCGAAGATCAGCGGCGTGCGGCTCCATGACGACCTGCTCGTCGGGCGGGACACCTGCTTCGCCTGTCACGTCCGTTGCAAACGCATCGTCGAAGGAGAAGTGGACGGGGAACGGATCGAAAAGGCCCAAGGCGGGCCAGAGTACGAGACCATCGCCGCGTTCGGCTCGCTGCAGATGGTCGACAGCCTGGAGCACGTGTCGCTTGCGAACGCGAGGTGCAACGAGCACGGGCTCGACACGATCTCGGCGGGGAACGTCATCGCCTTCGCCATGGAGGCCTCGGAACGCGGGCTCATCGACGACGGCGTCGCGTGGGGGGACGCTTCGAAAGCGTTGCGGCTGCTTGACGACATTGCGTACCGTCGCGGCCTCGGCGAGACGTTGTCGCTTGGCGTGCGCGAGGCGGCGAGGCGACTCGGCGGGTCGGACTTCGCGATCCACGTGAAAGGCCTTGAGGTGCCGATGCACGAGCCGCGCGGGAAGAAAGGCCTTGGACTCACCTATGCGGTGGGTCCCCGCGGCGCGAACCACAACGAGGGGCTCCACGACACTTCCGTGGAGCGCGCGAACGCCTCGCCCGAACTCGGGGCGACCGCCGCCTTGTCGCGGTTCGACGCGAGCGAAAGGAAGACGGCGGTGGTGAAGAATTGGGAGGACGCGGTGTCCTTCACGAACAGTCTCATAGTCTGTCTTTTCACGACGAACCTCACGGGGAAGGCGTACAACCTCCCGCATCTAAGACGGCTCGTGACCGCCGTGACCGGTGTCCAGATGGATCGCGATTCCATGCTTGAAGTGGGCGAGCGGAACTTCAACCTCGGCCGCCTTTTCACGACGCGTATGGGGGCGCGCCCGGAGGACGATGACCTGCCGCCGCGCTTCAAGCGCGAGCCGTTGGATTTCGGTGACCGCCAAGAAGCGATCCCGGACGACGTGTTGAGACCGTGGATCGCGGATTATTACGCATTACGCGGTTGGGGCGTCGACGGAGCGCCCTCGCCCGCAACGCTGGCACGACTCGGTCTTTCGACGCTCGCGAGAGCATAGCCCGTAAGGGAATGGCAACTCCGAGGTTCAGCACTCGAAGGTTATAATGGGACGTCTCATGGTTCGTGCTTACCCGCTGGAAGCGGGCGGTATTGGAGGCGGGCGTCCCGGTTTCGAACGCAGCGCGATCGCGGCGTAGGCAGAGGGACGACCGGCCTTGTAGAGGGAGTCGATTGATATGAGGCGGAGAGCGGGCGGCAGCAAGGCAAGGGCATTCTCGACCATCATCGCAGTGGCGCTCCTCGCGACGCCAGGGTCCACCGCGTTTTTCCCCGGCGAGGCGAGCGCCGCGCCGGCGGAGGGCCACGAGGCGGAAGGCAGCGAGACCGCGTTTCCATCGGCGGTCGAAAACGTCCCACCGGTCGTCTCGGACCTCCTCGGTCGGGTAGGCCTCCCCAAGGCGCCATTCGCCTCGCCCGGCGGGCCGCCGACGCCCGTGACGGAACAATCCTTCGTCCCGCCGACGCCTGACCCCGTGGGCTTCGAGGAGAACCTCGGCCAGGTCGATCCGCGCGTGCGGTTCACTCTCCGCGACGGCGGTTCAATGTTGTACCTCCTCGACGATTCCTTTGTCCTGCGTCTTATCGATGTTTCAAAGCGCGATGAGAACGGGGCGCCGGCGGAATCAACGATGAGCGTCGTCTCGTTCACCATGGAAGGCGTTGCACCGGGCCTTCGCCCCGCCGCATCGGCCTCGCTCCCCATGACGGGCAACCATTTCATCGGCTCGGACCCTCACGGATGGGTCTCGGGTGCCGCGCATTACGAACGGGTCACGTACGCATCCGTCTACGAGGGTATAGACCTCGTGTTCCGCTCAACGGCAGCGGGGCCGGAATACGACTTCGTGCTCCGACCAGGTGCAGATGCTGACCAGATCCGTTTGCGGATCGACGGCACCGACGGCATCCTCATCGACCCGATGGGCGAACTGGTGGTCAAGACAGGTGCCGGGGAGATCCGGCACGCAAAGCCATCGGTCTACCAGGTCTCCGACGCGGGCCGCGTTGATGTCCCGGGAAGCTTTTTCATGATCTCCGAGGACACCGTCGGCTTCCAGACCCTGTGGAAGGATGCGGCTGCGGAACTCGTGATCGACCCGCTCGTCTACTCCACGTTCTACGGCGGCACGGGCGACGACGTCGCCGAGGCCGTTGCCATCGGCTCCGACGGTTCCACGTATTTTGCCGGCTGGACCTGGAGTTCGGACTTCCCCACCACCACGGGTTCCTACTCGGCCTCGAAGCCCACCGACATCTACGGCTGCGGTTGCCAATACGTGTTCTTCATCACGAAGTTCAACGCCGCCGCCACATCGGTCGAGTTCGCGACGTACGTCGGCGACTCTGTCGGATTGGACCCTACCCACGTCGGGATGGCCCTCGACGGGGCCGACCGTGTCTACGTGACCGGCGCGACCTACGGGCCCGACTATCCACTGGTCAATCCCGTGGAGAACCCGCCATCAGGAATAGACCGAGTCCGCGCCGTCGTTTCCAAATTGAGCGCCGATGGTTCCACGCTCCTCTTCTCCACGACCATCGGCGAAGGCTCGTCCTCGAAGGGGCATGCCTTGGTGGTCGCCGATGACGGAACGATCTGGGTCGCAGGCGATGCCAGGGAAGGCTTCCCGACGACCCCTGACGCGATCGACTCGGCGTACGCCGGCGCCGGATACGATCAAGGTGACGCCGTCCTTGCAAGGCTTGACCCCGCAGGTTCAATCGTCTACGCGACGTACCTGGGCGGCCTCTCCGACGACGAGATCAATACGCTGTCCGTCTCTCCAGACGGTAGGATCACAGTGGCCGGCGACACGCGTTCGGCGACATTCCCGACCACGGCTGGCGCGTTCATGGAGCGGGGACCGAGCCTTCCCCGGGTATCTGCGGAGGCCGCGAGCGCCACCATCGGCGACCACACGTACATCTTCGGCGGGCTCGAATGCTTGGGCAATGGTTTCAGTTACTGCGATGACGTCGTCCGCTTCGGGGCGGCCGATCTCTCCGCCGAAGTCATGACGGCCCGCTTTCCGACCGGTTTTTCGCTTGCTGCCGGCGCAAGCGACCGGACATATGGGTACGCGATAGGCGGATTCGATGTGGTCTCCTGCGGCGAGGGCTGCTATACCGGCGCCTGGTCGGGGGCGATTCGCCGGTACGATCCGACGGCCGACGCGGTCGCCATCATGGGTGCTTCCGTCGAACCACGTGCCGGCGCGGCCGCTGTTGGGCTTGGAGATTACGTCTACATCTTCGGCGGCACGTACGACTACTTCTATCCGACGCGTAGCGACATCCTGCGCTACGACCCCGCGACCGACACGGTCGAGACGATGGGTGCCACGCTACCGAGCCCGAACGGTTGGGAAGGCTGGGGCGACGGCCCCGCGGCGACGGACGGCAGCAGCATCTACCTCTTCGCCGGACAGCGGCCAGGCTCGATGCTCGACACCATCATGCGCTACGATCCTTCGACGGATTCGCTCACGACGATGACGGCGGCGTTCCCGGCGCCGCTTGCGAGGGCTAGCGCCCTCTGGACCGGCACCGCCTTCTACATATTCGGGGGCGTGACGGAGTGCGAGGGCTGTTACCTCACGCCCGTCGACACGGTCTACCGCTACGACCCGTTGACGGACACGTTGACGACCGTTGCGGGGACCCTTCCGACGACCCTCTACTCCGCCTCGGCCACGTGGGACGGGACGAACGCGTACCTCCTCGGTGGATTCGCCGGGTGGCAATTGAGCTTCGGCGTCCTCCGGTTCGATCCCGTTTTCGGGGCCACGTCAGGCCTCACCAATGGCGGAGGGCGGGACGCCTTCGTCGCGGAGATCGCTGGTAACGGCACGTCCCTCGCGTGGTCGACCTTGCTCGGCGGCGACACGGACGATGCCTTGAACGCGATGGCGTTCGACGGCAACGGTCAGATCCTCGTGGCGGGCTCCACCTATTCGCTCGACTTCCCGACCCAGTTCGCCTTCGACTCCACGCGGGCCGGAAGCGGCGAGGTCCCGAGTCAGGACGCCTTCCTTTCCAGACTGTCTTCGACGGGGAACGCGTTGCTTTATTCGACTTTCCTCGGTGGCGAGGAGGACGACGCGGCGAACGCCGTAGGGATCGACGGGTTCGGCAACATGTACGTCGCGGGCAAGACCCACTCGGGCGATTTCCCCGTGACGGCGAACGCGGAGCAAGGCACCTTCGCAAGCTACTATTTCTACAACTCCGACGCGTTCTTGTCGGAGCTCGATCCGTTGGGCGCGTCCCTCGTCTATTCGAGTTTCCTTGGCGGCCGGGAGACCGACGTCGCCAACGCGATGGCGATGGACGAGTTCGGCAATCTCATCCTGGTCGGGACCACGGGTTCGTCAGATTTCCCGGTCGCGAACGCCATACAGCCGGAGAACGCGGGCGGCTCTGGGATGGACGCATTCGTCACGAAGATCCCGTTCCTCGGTGGCGGCGTCGGGAACGGCAACAATGGCAACAACTTCCCGACGATCCAGGACGCCATCAATAATTCGCGTCCCGGCGACACGATCTACATCGCCCCGGGCACCTACCTCGAAGCGCTCACCGTGGACAAGAACCGGTGGGGCGAGGACCTCACGGACCTCTTCCTATGCGGCGCGACGGAAGCGGGGGTCCGGGGTTGCGGCGGGTTCTCCAACGAGGGGCCGAAGGTGATCGTCGACGCAACGGGTATCTCTGACACGGTCATCGACGTGAGCGCAGGCGGATTCACTTCGCTTACCGTTAGGTACCAACACCTCGGGCCTGCCGAGGGCGACGAGGTCGTCGGGGCCCGCTTCAACGACGTGTATTATCCGCAGTTCAACACCAATTGGATCGTCGTCCAAGGCGGGGGCTGTACGCAGGCCCAAGTGGCGGCGGGCCAATGCGATCAAGCCGGAGGGGCCCGCGTCTACGGCGTCAAGGGGAGGACGCTCGGCGGCTTCCTGGCGTACAACACCGTCTCGGCGGACGTCCCCCTCGCCGACGGTTCGATCGGCGGCACGTCAGGCTTCAAGGGGTGGTTCTACTACACGGGGCTTCGCGGCAACACCGTGAAAGGGTGGACGACGGCGGCGTTCGAGGTCACCGACGTCGTGAACATCATCGAGGACGGGGTCGTCGATACGAACTCGGTGGGTGTTCTCCTGTGCGGGACGACCTACTCGGTCATCGTGAACAACGACTTCAAGAACAACGGGGCGGCCCTGTCTTACTGCGCGACGAACGTCTCCGTGCCGAACTACATCCACTTCAACAAGTTCGAGACGAGTAACGCCATCGGCGCGTCCGTTCCGGACGGCGTCGAAGGACAGGTGATAGATCTAAGGGCCAACGATTGGCAGATCTACCGTCACACGGGGATCGGGCCCCGCGTCGCCGATTCGGGAACGGGTAACACCGTGAAGTACGTGCCGTTCATGCTCGTCGACGGGAGCATCGAACCGCCGCTCGTCGTAGTGTCCCCATACCCGCACTGGTCCTGCGACTATTCGTGGGCCGAGGTCATCATCGTCTACGACAATTATTGGGACTACCACTGCGCATTCACGTCGATCGACGGCGCGCTCCAATTCGCCCAGAGCGGCGACACGATGATCGCGCCCGGCTCCATCTACCCGACGAGCCCCACGCCGCGACTTGAGAACGTGACGATCGAGAGCAATGCGCCTTTCTTCGAGGAATCGTCGAGGCTCGACGGCGTCAGGATCTGCAGCAGCACGCGGGACAACAACACGGCCTGCAACCCATCGGCGGGGATCAACGTCGTGGACTCGTCGGGATCGGGCAAGCCGGCTTTCACCGTCGGCGAAGTCGAGGGTGTCCTCATCGACGGTTTCACCTTCACCGGCGCGAGTCCGGTCTTTTCTTCCGAAGGTTCGACGGCGATGGAAGTGCGCGACAGCACGTTCGCCGTGAGCGCTAGCGCGACACAGGCCCGGCACGGCGCGATCCTCCGGGACACGACGGACGCCGTGCTCCGCTTCAACCGCGTGCTTGGGAACATGTACCCGGGGAGCATCGGCATCGGAGCGTACGATTCCGTGGACCCGACGGTCTCATTGAACAACATCGACCAGAGCGGGACCGGTGTCTATTTCAGCGGCGTGGTCGGCGGCGAGGCGCGCGGCAACGTGATACGCGTCGCCCCGGCTTCGCAGTTCGGCGGCCAGTCGCTCGGCGTCAGTTTCTTCACCGGCACCGGTCAGGCGGCGCGGTACAACACCTTCGAAGGCACGGGGATAGGCCTCACGGTCAAGGGAGCGACCGAGGTCTACGCGCATTCGAACACCTGGAACGCCGTGCCGACCGGGATCCGGCTTTCGGCCTCGTGGGCTCCGATTGATGCGGCACAGCCCGATGGCATACTTCTCCGGTACAACCGTCTCGATGGCGCCGCCACGAAACTCCTCATAGAACCGGGTGTCGCAGGACTCGCCGTCGATGCGCGATACAACCATTGGGGTGCTTACAGCAGGGACACCATTGAAGCAACTATCGAAGACGCCGGGACCGGCGATTCCGTCGACGTGTCCTGCTTTTACGACCTCGACGGGACGCACACCGTCTGCCCGCCGACCCCGTCGTTTGACGTCTCGCCCGCGACCGGCCATTGGCGGACGGCCTTCACGTTCACGGACACCTCGACACCGGGCGGTCGTGCCATCGATTCATGGGATTGGGACTTCTCGGACGGGTCGACGGCCGCTGGATCGACGGTGAGCCACACCTTCGCCCGCTCGGGCGTCCTGCAAGCGACGCTCACCATCGAGGACGCGGAAGGTTACGTCGAGTCCACGACCCGCGACGTGACCGTGACGAATGCGGCGCCGGTCCTTCAACCCGTGGGCGCGAAGACGATCGCCGAGGCGAGCGAACTCCGGTTCTATGTCCAAGGTAGCGACCCCGATGGGGATTCCCTTACGTTCGTCGCGTCGGACCTACCGGCCGGCGCGTCGCTTTCGAACCTGCCGGACGGGCGCGGACTTTTCGCGTGGACCCCCTCGTTTTCGCAGGCCGGCGTCCACCGTGTGACCTTGGGCGTTACCGACGGGGACCTCACCGGTTCTGAAGCCGTCGACATCACCGTCGGAAACGTCGATCGGCCACCGATCGCATCGCTCATCGGGCCGTCGATACTTCGCTTGGGGCAGGTCGGAACATTCACGAGCACTTCCACGGACCCCGACGGCCAATTGGCGGGCGAGGACTGGAGCTTCGACGACGGGGCCACGGCCGCGGGCAAGACGGTGACGCATGCATTCGCGACCGAGGCTTCACACTACTACACTTTGACCGTGACCGACCCCGAAGGCGCGTCCGCTTCCATCACGAGGAGCGTGATCGTCGACGGCACGGCACCGGTCACGACCGCAGCGGCCACGGGGACGCGATCCCCGTCCGGTTGGTACACGTCAAGCGTTTCCGTGACGCTCCTCGCCTCCGACTCCGGCGGTTCTGGTCTCCTGGCGACCTACTACCGGTGGAACGGCGGGAACCGCATCGGCTACAATCCGTCGACCGGCATCAACGTCCCGACCGACGGGACGACGTCGATCGCGTTCTGGTCCGAGGACCGCGCCGGGAACGCGGAGTCGTCAGGCCTCATGACCATCCGGATCGACAGGACGGCGCCGGTCGCGTCAATCACATCGCCTTCGACGTTGGCCGGTACTGACGTCGGAATCGTGGAGCCGGGCCCGGTGAACTTCACGGCCGACGTAAGCGATGGCACGGGATCGGGCGTAGCGCAAGTGAAGTTCTACGTGGATGGGGTGCTCGTCAAGGTGCAGACCGGAAGCGGGCCTTACTATCACCTTTGGGACGCTTCGACGGCAACGCCCGGTCGGCACGTCTTGGAGGTGCGGGCCATCGACGCCGTGGGCTTCGCAAGGTCGGAATCGGTGAGCGTCATCAGGAGACCATAGACTCTCCTCACGACCGCGCCGGAAACCTCGAGACGCAACGCACGACGAGTTTCACCATCGACGTCTCGCCGCCCATTGTGGAGATCACGAACCCGACGGACCTACTCGACACCGGCATCGCGCTACAGGTCGGCGGCGAGGTGGTGGAATTCACCGCGACGGCAAGCGACGCGGGAAGCGGTATCGCGGCCGTGAAGTTCTACGTGGACGGGGTAATCGTGAAAATCGACACGTCAGGGGGCCCGTACTCCTACGCGTGGGATAGTTCGACCGCCTCGACGGGACGGCACGTCCTCTCGGTCAAGGCGATAGACGGGGTCGGGAGGATCCCGGAGGAATCGATCGACGTCGTGAAGATTTGACCACCACGGGATGGGTAAAGCCCATTTCTCGCGACGGCCAGCCGACGTCATAATTCGTGCCATCAAGTTATCCCATCACCGCGGCCACGTGGCCCGGCCATAGGGGCGGTCGGACAAGCGCTGACCACCAACGTGGGCCAAAAAACACGGCAAGCTTCGCGAGTTTGGCAAGTCGATTATCGCGTACGTCGAAGCAACGGTTTCAACACCAGCGTGAAGCAGTAATACACCCCAAGTGGAAGCGGCGTGAGTCGTCACGTGATTGGCGTCGGTGTCGCGAACCAATCGATGAATGGGGCACGCCTTGGAACGCCGGCCGGGCCCAACGGCATGATGCTCGCCAAACCCGATTTCCTAGGGGCGCTTCCGGATGATGGCGCGGGTCAAGAATCCCAATGCGCTTGAGAATCTACGGGCCCGCGGTCGGGCTGGCCGAGGTAAGCCAGGGGCTAAACGAGGGGGCTTGAGCTCCAGCCAGGCATTTCGTTACCGCGTCACCGCTTCCGCTTCCAAGGCCGCTTGGGCCCGACGAGTCTCCCCACCAGTTGTTCGTCCAGTTCAGGACGTTGGAAGAGCACGTTCTTAGTCCGTAGTTCGAGTTTCCGAAGATGTTGTTCCCGGAATAGGAATAGGTGCTGGTTCCACCACCGATATCGATGCCGCCGCCGGAATTGTAGGAGACGATGTTATCATCCACATGGGCGCCGCTCGACCCAGTGTAAATGCCGACTCCGGTGTTGTTCGTGACGAGGTTGTGGCTGATGGTGACGTTGGTGTAGGAGCCCAAGAAAACGATGCCGCGAGCCGCGGCGGCCGTGACGGTATTCCCGTCAGCTACGACATTCGAACAGGCCAACACAATCCCGGAGTGACTCGAAGTGGTGACGCTATTGGCAGAAACATTCGTCCCGCCGCACGCCGCCACACTCACGCCGCTATAGCAACCTGAGACGGAATTGCTGCCGACCATTGAACCGCTGCTCGTCCCACTTATCAGAATACCAATGGACCCCACCGAGCCAGCCGCACACTCCACCGTGTTCCCACTCACGCTCACCCCAGCGCTGTCGTGCACGAAGATGCCGTCACCAGATTGCACGCCGACCAAGTAACTTCCCGCGGGCCCGATGGTGTTAGACTCGATTCGGACGTTCGCCGAGTCCTCCACGTAAATCTCCGCAAGTTTGTGGTGGCTGACGACGTTGTTCCGAATAACGACGTAGGCCGTAGTTTGGATTATGGTGATGCCGCCGCACACGTCCTCGAAGGTTGAGCACTCTGGTGAGAGCGCCCCGTCAATGCTCCAACCCTCGATCACGTAGGGGTTGGCCGCCGTACCGCATCCACCCACGACGCCGTTCGCCGCGTTTGGAACGCAAGAGACGCCCAGGCCCGCGTTTCCGATTATCAGTATCGCTGGCCGTGAGATGGGGGCTGCGGCGGCGAGTCCTGGCAAAAAAATACTGACGAGCAAGACAAATGTGCATAACGTCACTCCGAAGCTCGAAAGCCTCCCGCCAGTCACGTCCTGAAAGTAGCCGTGGGAGTATTTCAACATTCTCCGAATCGCCTGTTTGCTATCGCGCTCCAAGACTTCGCCGAAAAGCACAAACTTTATAAGCGCGCGCGCGCGCGTGTATTTGTTGGGGGCAAGAAAATGGGGCGGGCTAAGCCTAGAGCAATAATAATTACGTTCATCATTCTATTTTCTGGATTTTCCTTTCCTCTTGATGTTGAGCCGCTACAGTTAGCTCCGGTAGCAAGCGCGGGGCACGGTGGTCCCCATCCCGAACTGAAGCAAGTCGTCACGGACCCACCCAATCCGAATTCCACGACTGACGTGTACCTGAAGGCGGAGTGCTCAAATTGCAGCGAAATCAGTCTTGAATGGTTCGTCGACGGCGTGAAGTCAGACGATGCCCAAATCTCATTTGAGAGCATCCCTCCGGACGGGGTTTTCAATTTCAAGTATTCACTGATTCCGGCGAGCCAGCTCAAGTACGGTGCGAACGTCACTTGGACGGCGAACGCCACATTGACCGCTCTCCTGACCGATTCCAAATCGGGGTACTTCGTCGTCGGCAACAGCCACCCGGTCGCGACCGTTCACCCGCTGCTTAAGTCTCAAGGATTCTCCGTCAATCGATTTCAATCGCTTGATTTGGAGACATTCTACAATAGGGAGTACCGCGACGGTAATTGGACCTATTGGCAGGACACCGTGAAAGTGCAGGACAAGGAGCAGGACGACAATGAGTCGTTCGCGATCCAGCAGAATCTCTCGTACAATTGGGATTTCAAGGAGGGAAACTTCAGCGCGTTCTCGAACTCGTCACGGGCCAGTCACGAGTGGCGGGACCTAGGGGATTATCAGGTCCGCGTCACCGTGAAGGATTGGAGCAAGGCGACTGGCGCGCAATTGAATTCCACCACGGCCGATATTCCGGTCCATGTTCGAAACCAGCCGCCTTCCCTAACATTTCTTGAAGCCCGTGAGATGCCCGCGATGGATTCGGACACATCTACGATCGCGGACGACGATGTCGACACGACCGACGTCCTGCGCGTGAAGGTCCATTGGTCGGATGGGGACGCTGCGACTGGCGCGGATCAAGTGTTTCTTGATTTCTACGATGTAAGCGCCACCGCCGCCGCACTGAACGCTACACGAGAGGTGAACGCGACGGGTGTTGGAGCGAACGTGTCGGTCGTTGAATTACCACTGGTGGATTTCAAGGCGTCGAGGCTTCGCGTGTGCATCCGCGACAGGGTCACCACATTGCCCGTCAACGGAGCCATCCCGTTGCAAGCTGGACGCAACCTCACGCTAGCGGGGAAGATCTGCCTCACCACAGAGATCCTTCAGAAATTCAACCCCCTTGACCTACGCGGGATCGACGTCGTCCACTTCGTGTCGGGCGATGCGCCGTTTTCCACCACGGGCAACGTCACTGATATTTGGACGAAGGTGCCGTTGGATGTCTCCACGCCGCACGAGCGGAACGAGACCATCCGGTTCTTCAATGAGAATCTCACGAAACTCATGAATGGTCGACCGCCTCGGGTACTGGCGATTGAAAGCCTCGGATACCCGTTGACCGACGAGGTGAACGCGAAGCTCGGTCTCCTGCGCGATTTGGGCACGTTGATAATCGCGCCCGTCGAAGCGAACGATTTCAGCACAACGGTGACGCAGTACTACACGGCGGGCGGAATCGGCATCAGCCGCCACGTCATCGGGGTCGGTGTCGCGAACCAGTCGATGAACGGGGCACGCCTTGGAACGCCGGCCGGGCCCAACGGCATGATGCTCGCCAAACCCGATTTCCTCGTCGCGCTTCCTGATAACATGGCTATGGCGCAAGCTCAAGTGCAGGCCGTGCGGAACGTCACGGATTTGGCCGCGATCCTCATGCTCAAGGGGATTACAGACCCGTTCATCATCGAAGAATACCTTCGGACCATCGCCGTGCCGTCGTGGAACGGCGTCGACGCTATCGACAATGCGTGGCGCCAGGGTTATGGAATCCTTAACACGACGAACATCCTCGGCTTCGTCTCCAACGCGACTTTCAGCCCGCAAAACCTCAGCAAGGATCACAATCTCTCCGTTTGGGGAAATTCCTCGAAGCTCAACCACATCGTCGACCTTGCACCGGTCCTTCTCAATCCCTCCGCCGACTTCGGGGTCACGACGCGAGAGAACGCCACGACGGCGCACTTGAAGCTCGTGAACCCGTCCATGGTGTTGCCAAGTCTCGGAGATCAACTCTTGGGGTCTCCGCGCGCCCTGCTCGACAAAGGTTTGCTGCCCAACACCGTCTTCGCCTCGGAGAAGAAGGTTCGCATCAACGTCACGTTCTACCACTTCCCCGAAACCCTGTTGAACAATGCGAGCGAGGCGATGCGCGGCCTCGGCCACGAATCCGCCGTTTGGAGCCTCATGGGAAGCAACACGACGGACCCGAACCTGACCGTGAACACGACCTCGGACATCCTTTCAGACTTGAATTCGAGCCGCGGAAGCCTGGACCACCCTTTGAAGCCGTATTATTTCATCCCCGAGACGACCGCGACGGTCGGCGGTGACTTCGCGGTCACCCGGATTTCTCCCTATGTCGAACCGCTCCTGGAAGCGGCCGACATCGCCTTGGACCGGACCAAGTACCTCGGGTTCTCGTCGGAATCGCCGTTGAACGCCTCGACGCGTTTCGCCATCCAGCAGCACCGGCTTGGTCTCGTCGCGCTTCGCGCTAATCTCACGAACGTCGGGGACTTGGATCGCGTCACCGGAAACGTGAGCCTCCTAAAGGTCAAGCTCACGAATCTCGTGGCGATAGTCCCTTCGGACCCCGTGTTGAAGCCCTTGAATGACACGGTGAGGAATTACACGGAGCAATTGGCGTTGTTCGCGAGTCGGACCGTGGGCGCCGTCACATCACTGGGGGACGAGACGTTTGTGGATCTCACGACGGAGGCCGAAAAGACCACGCAAGCACCCTACGGTCACTATTTCGGCGTCGTCCGCGTCATCGCGGAGGACATCTGCAACAACTCCACCGCGACGGGACAGGATCAGACCTGCAAAACGATCATCAAAACGGCGCCGACTGGAATCTACCTGACTCGAAACGTCAACTTGACCGTCCGGTATCGAGATGGGACGGCAATCCCGAACGCGACGGTTCAACTGTTCATGTTGGACACGGCGCCGGAGGATACGGGCTCGTGCGAGGGCCGATTGGATTCTCCGAGCGTCTCGTTGGAGGTCCAATTGGCGCAGTCGTCGACGCGCATCCAGACGGTCTGGCGTGGGCAAACGAATCAGGACGGGAACACGACGCTTTACTCGGTCCTTCCCGGATTCTGGTGCTCACAATTCCCCTACCTGTTTCCCGCGAATTTCACCTCCCACACGACGGCCCCGAATGGTTCGGACGCGCGACACAATGAAAGCTTTGGGGCCGTTGAGCTCACGCCCCACCAATGGGACTTCCGAGGCATGCCAAGTTACGCGAACTACACTCGGTTCCTCTACGATTGGGGCTTTTGCAGCGTGAACACGGGCCCGGAACGCGCGTTCGAGAAATGCATCAACGGGGAGACGCCGACCTACCCCATGGTGGGCCCGGCCCGTTTGTTCTCCGGCGGAGTTTTATCGGCCGCGGGGTACGCCTTGAACCCGAAGACCGCGGTGTTGACGGCGGTGGATCGCCAGTGGGCGCGGGACCAGCTTTGCGATTGGACGCGCGGTTACAATGAACTGTTCGGAGCCGGCCTTTCCGTTGGCGACATAAACAACTCGTTAGACGTCCCCATTGTGGGAGGCAAACTCGGCGAATGCCGGGATGAAGCGGCTTTCTTCCAATGGCCCTCAGCACTCCTGATGCACGAGGCGTTCAGTGAGACTGGGCGCGTGCGCGATTACGTGAACGGGACGGAGTGGGTGACGAACAGTTGGCCGGTGGTGCCCGCCCTGCCGGGTTCGCTTCTTGACACCACTTGGGCGTTCTTGGCAAATGAGACGACAGTGACAGCGACCCCGAAGACCCTTACGGGCCCTTCCGTGATGGGCATGTTGCGTTACAATTTCACCATCCCCGAGAACGAAGTCGTGAACATCGCCACGAGCTTCCAATTCGAATTCATCGGAACGAAGGGCTTCTACGTCGTCGCCCTCGGCGACGACGCTGTGAACTCCATGGAAAGCACGCTTGCAAACGTTTCTTCAGCGGAGCCCACGTGGTTCGAGAACCCCTTACAAAAATTCCTGAATCCACACTTGAGGATCACGCCCTTCGCCACGAACCAACCCTTGAACGTCACGTTCGATTCGCAGTGGGACTTCAACGCGACGTTGCAAGTGGAGAACCACGCGTCCCAAGGCAACATGAGCACGAATGCCGAGTGGATGACGCGCGGTTGGAACCCGAGAGGCGGCGCGATATTCTTCGTGTTCTGGCGGGAAAGCATCGTCTCGGCGAGTCTGCTTCGCGTCACCGACTATGATTACCGTGCTTTCACGTACCTGGGGATGGTGCCGGCCGTGGATGCGTCCTCCTACGCCGCCTCGACGGGTAATCAAGTGGACAACACGCGGGTCAATCCCGAGGCGGAAGGGTGGGACCTCCTCATTTCGACGAGCCGGAAGCTCACGAACGTCACGGTGACTCCCGGCGTGGATGACCCGACCTACCTGAATGCGTCATCCTTGTACTCGACGGGCGTGACGGAGGGTTCGGACTTCGGGCCGATCATCGAGCGCCGTGGGATCGATGATTACCCGATTACGTTGGCGTCGAATTCGAAGACGCCGGGGTTCATGGTCGACTCGTACGGGGGTGGCGTCGTGTCGCAAGACAATGGGACGTGGCGTTACCTTGGGCGTGGCATGAATTCCGCGGCCCCCGGGTACCTTGAGCAACGGTGGGAACGCGTGGCGCCGGAAGGCGCTGGAGCGGTTGATTCGGTGATTGATGCGGCGATCGATCCATTGGCGGGCGCCAGTTTGGCGCTCGTATGTCCGGGTTGTCAGGACGATTTGTTGGATTTCGTGAATTCGTCGGCGCCGTCGTACGCGGTCCCGGATTTATTCGCCGGGAAGGCGGATAGGGTGCACCATGCTGTTTGGTTGAACACGAGCTTCAACCGGTTCTATGATGTGGGTCTTACGTGGAATGAGACTTTCGCCGAGGTGGGCGTCTCTGGGTGGAACGCGTCCGGTCCGCTTCCGGTCGACCCGGTCGACCGTTACGTGGAACGGGAGAATACGAACACGAATTACACGATCGAGGCGCATGGATTCACGTCGCACGCGTGTTGGATGTGGGTGATTAGCGTCCAGACATGTGCGACCGGTGGTGAGGCAAAGGTCGTTTTGGAGGCGGACCCGCGCGTGGAGCTCTTCGGTGGCGCGATGAGGTGGAGTTTCAACCTCGGCACCCTATCGGTGGTCATCGTCGACAATGACGTCGATGACGAGGTCCCGGATACGGTGGTCATCTGTCAGGATAATCATTGTGAGGATTTCAATCCGGATGCGTGCCCGATGAGCGATGACCTGGAGTTCAGGACGTTGGCCTGTCACTTCAACATGAATGCGCCGTCGGGCTTCGTGTATTTCACGGAGCGTTCGGGTGACGTGGGGGGTCCACCGCCGTTCGAGACGATGGTGTACACGGCGCCGGTGGCTGCACATGTGTGGAACCCGTTGTACCTCGTGGATCCGAATGAGGCCCACTATCAGCCAGTGCCCATCAATTATCCCATCTGGTGCTCCGAACTTACAGATCCGGATACGTGCGTCCTTAACTAGCGTGGGGCGTCGCGTGGCCAATGCACATTTTCACTAGTCCTCGGCTTGCCAAATTTCGGGGGATTTTTCGGAGATGACGCAACGGACCCGGCCGCAATTACCAGTCGTAACGACATGGGGTCCGATCACTTGCACGGTTTCCCGCCCCACGAACTGTCAAAAAGCGTCGCATCCCAGCCGTAGGCCGCGTAGTAGCCGACCGTGGGTTCGCAGCGTAGCCACCTCAGGTTCCCGGATGAGGTCTGGTTCGCGATCGGCGCCGACGTGTAATGGTTAGCAGGCCAGCTCTTGCCTGATGCGAGCAGTTCGACCCTCAGGTCCTCCGCGCTGATGCGTTCCGGGACGAGCCCCGCGTGGCCACGCGTGTAATCGTTGATGAGTTGCACGATGAACGCGTGGGCGTCGGCCGAGACGGTGTCCCCCTTCGCGATCGTCTCGGGATCCAATGACTTCGACGGGACCTCGATGGCCCACGGGAGGGCAGGTCCGGGCGCGAACGTGTAAGGGCTCTCAAGGGCGCCTGACGCCTCCACGCGCGCGCTCACGATATTCGTGCCCGCCGCCTCGATCGTCACCGAATAGTCCATGCGGCTCCCGCCGGCGTCGAAATGCCCTTCACCGGCCCACGTGTGTCCCACCAACGTCGTCGTCACGTTCCCGCGAAAACCCGCGTGTTCCGTGAGGTACTTCAGGTCCCACGCCAAGAGTTGCACGGTGCTTGTGCGGAAGGCCGCCGCGTCGAACCCGTATTTCGTCCAGCCGATCCCGTTGTACGTAGTGTAGATGACCGTTCCGGATTTCACGGCCCGGCCGGGGAATTCCGCCGTGCCGTTCGGGTCAGCCGCGAAAAGATCGCCAGCGCGGCCCGTGAACATCCTTCCCGGCGCCTCGCCTGGTTCGCCGGGCGTGAGCGTCACGATCATGTCCGCGAATTCCAGATCCAGACGCTCTGCAGGGCGGGTCTGGTCGGACGTCGGACTTGTGCAACCGGTCAGAGTGATCGTGCTAAGAAGCATGATCGCGAAACGCGCTTTGCTCACAGCGCCTCAGTCGCAGCGGATTCTTATAAAACGTTTGGTGGCGGGTATCGGCTCCTCGACTCGGATGCGACCGATTGCCGGGAACCCGGTTGCGTGGCTCGGGTTGATCGAAGACGGCGCGTTATCGACGCGAAGACGACGCTACGGATCAGCATAGATGCATCGTCTTTCCGGGAACACGAAAACCAGCGCCGATCCGCGGTCACGCCGCGGTTCACTGATCGCGTTCCGAGTTCCCGATCTCTCCGAATCTCGCAGCTGATCAGCTCCGCATTTGAACATGTTTGACAAGTATTCCAAAAACCGGTTGTTAACCTCCTATCGTAACAACGATATCATATTAATACGACCGGTGTCCTCTTCACGTAAGCCCCAGATGGCGAACTGGGACGGGAGACTGGGGAGGCGGAACGCGGTTTCCGTAGCCGAAGAAAGTGTTCGGTTGTCGGTCACGCTTTTTCGCGCGCCTCGCTTTCTCGATCGGTCAGGATTTCGTCGCCGAAAAAGAGGGATTTGAAATGGCGAAAGGAGGCAACGAGGGCAAGCGGGCATTGAATGTTTTTGTGAGCGTCATGATGGTCACTTCTGGCCTATTGGTGCTTCCATTCTCGGAATGGGCGCCGTTCGGCACAGCAAGCGCGACACCGAGTTTCGGCACAGGCGCCGCCGGTTTCACGGACTATCAACCCCCGTCGACGATGGGTAACGACGCTGCCGAGCCCGGCATAGGCGTGAACTGGAACACTGGAAAGGTGTTCATCAATTCCAACGCAGACCAATTGCGCGTGACCTTCAACGACGCGGTCTACCCTCCGACCGCGTTTTGGGAAGACAAGAGCGCCCCCTTCTCCATAGTCAACATCGACCCCGTGCTTTTCACCGATTCCGTCACGGGCCGCACCTTCGCCGGCGGCCTCGACGGGACTTGCAGCATCATCGGGTTCACGAGCGACGACGGTAACTCCTGGACCCCGTCGGCGGACGCCTGCGCCCATGGCGGTTGGGACCACGAGACCGTCGGCGGCGGCCCGTACGCCGAACCCCTTCGGAGCATCATCGAGGACAGCCCGATCGCGTACAAGCACGCAGTGTACTATTGTTCGCAGGTCGGCCTGGAGCCGAGCCCTGCCTTCTGTTCGCGAAGCCTCAACGGCGGCCTCACCTTCGAAGAGGTGCGCCCCACGTGGGTGAGGGATTGTTGGGCCATCTCCGGCCACATCCGCGTCGCCCCCGATGGGACCGTCTATCTCCCGTCCCGTAACTGCGGCGGCAAGGACGGCTTCGGCGTGAGCACCGACAACACGCTCAACTGGAACGTGAGGACAATACCGGGTTCGACCGCGAGCGGCCGCTTCGACCCGAGCATCGCCCCGAGCTACAACGCGGACGGTTCGGGCAACTACTGGATCTACTACGGCCAGGCCGAGGCGAACGGCGCCTTCATCGCGGTCTCGAAGGACCGCGGCGTCACATTCGAGGACATCGGCGCCGGCAACGGCGTCACGCCAACGAAGTGGTTGAACGTCGGCGCGCTGACGAGCCCGCCGGTGTTGCGGGCCGAGTTCGCCGAGGTCATCGCGGGCGATCACGACAGGGCCGCGTTCGCCTTCCTCGGTGCGACACAATCCGCGGCGAACCTCCCCGGTTGCGCGGCCGCACAGAACTCGCTCGTATGGTACATGTACGTCGCCATGACGTACGACGGAGGCGTCACCTGGAACGTAGAGAAGGCCTCCGAAAAGATAGTACAACGCGGTTCCATCGGCGACCCCGATGAGACGTGCCGCAACCTCCTTGACTTCAACGACATCACCGTGGGCGCCGACGGACGCGTCCTGATCGGCTACGCCGACGGCTGCACGTCCGCGTCCTGCGAAGGGCCAAGCGGCACGGCGGGGCAGAGCCGTAGCGAAAAAGCGACCATCACGCGCCAAAGCAGCGGCCGCGGCCTCTTCGCGGCGTTCGACACCGGTTCCCCGCTTGAAGCCGACGCCGGCGGCCCATACTCGGGCGGCGTCGGGGCGCAGATCTCCTTCGACGGCGCTGCCACGGGCGGCACCTCGCCATACTCATTCGGTTGGGACTTCGGTGACGGGAACACGGGAAGCGGCGCTTCCCCCACGCACGCCTACGCCTCTTCGGGGACGTACACGGTCACCCTTACCGTCACCGACGCGGCAAGCACCAGCGATTCGGTCTCGACGACGGCGACAGTATCCAGTACGACCTCGGTGCCGGTCGTCGACATCGAGAACCCGGCTTCGGGTTCCACCGTGCATGACACCGTTGCGATCTCCGGGACGGCCGGTCACACGGGCGACCCGAACGGATTGACGTTTGCGGGCCTTTCCTCGGTCACGGGCACCGGCACGACGGCGACACTTTCCTGGAGCTCCGCCTCGGGCGGCACGCCTCCCTACACGTACAACGTGTACACGGGCCCCGCCGGCAGCGTCGATCTCGGTAGCCCTATCGAAACAACGGGCTCCACAGGAACGACGATCTCCGGCCTCGTCGCCGGCGTCGAAGCCTGTTTCATCGTCCGCGTCACCGACTCGGCCGCCTCGAGCGACACGAACACGGTGGAGAAGTGCTACCTGCCCACCTTGACGACCGAGACCATCACCTTCTACTACCACGGCGGCGAGTTCACGGACGCGCCGGACCCCGCTCCCGACAGTGCTGTCATGGTGAAGGGGACGATGAGCACGACCCCGGGCGCCGCCCCGAAGCGGGCGGTCACCGGAGGTGGCCTCGTCGGTTCTAGCCAACAGATAGGCAACGTCGTTTCTCCGGACATCGACGCCTACCCGCTCCTGTTCGAGAGCGGCCCATTGACGGGCCCCCTCACGATCGCCGACGGGACGACCACCATCACCGACAACGACGGCGCACCGTGGACCATCGCGAACAACGTCCTTCTCAGGGACTGCATCGCGGGCGGCATCGACGGCAACTATTTCGCCGACGTGTACCAGGTGGTCGGCGACACTGCGACGCTTGTGCTCACCAACGACGCCGCGGAGTTCTCCAACACGGGCGTCCTCTCGGCCGACCCGGTCGAAGGCGACTGCGTCGTACACCACTTGGGTTACGCGGAGCCGAGCACCGCGAGCCACACTTTCCCGGTGGGAAGCAAGATCCTTGTGGGGATCCACCCGGACTTCTTCGCCGCATCCTTCAGCGCGACCTACAAGTGGGACGGTCCGGCCCTCTATGACTCGCACCTTGAGTTCACCGGGACCTACGAGCCAGGTTCGCCGCCTGTGCAGGCGATGATAAGCGACGCCGTCGGCGACGGGCACAGCCCCGAAGCCGATTTCGTCCAGGTGGACGCGGCGGCGACGGCCACGGACCTCGTCGTGGCCATGAACGTGGACCTTCTTCTCACGTCCCCCGGCGACGGGTTCGCGTCGAGCGAGTTCCACGAATGGGACGTCGTCTTCACGATCGGGACCACGGAGTACGATTATCAGGTCTACACGTTCGGCCAGGTGACGGGCCTTTGGTCCTTCAACGACGGCGCGGACAGCACCGGCACGGTCGACATCGACTACGCGAACAACAGGATCACGGTCACGATCCCCTGGACAGAGGTCGGCGCCACGGCGGGCCAGGTCCTTTCCGACGTCCACGTGCAATCGTACGAGACGCCGACCGGATTTCTCAGCTCCGTCGTGCCAGACGACAGAGCTCCCGACGTCGGCGGCGCGGCGTTGAGCGTTCCGGCCTCGGTCTCCGCCCCCTCGACGGGCGACCTCGTTACCGGTCTCAATACGCTCTTCCTCCATGGGGAACGCGTGCGATCGCTCTCGGTCCCGTCGATAGGCGACCTTGGAAAGTCCGCGCCCGTCTTGTCCTTCGAAAGACCGGAAGGGCTTGCGCCCTCGGTCTTCTCTGAAAGCGACGGCCCCGTCTTCATCGCGTTCAGCGCGCCGTTCGAAAGCGACGCGACGATCGGCGACGGTGAGGGCTCTACGATCGACGGTGCGAGCCTCGGCGTCTACATCTCGCAGAGGTCAACGGCCTCGATGCTCGATGGATTGAACGCGGAACTGAATCTTGTGACCAACGACGGCGTCTTGCCCCTTGCAAGGAGCTACAGCGACGACGGCCCGAAGGCGCAGGGGATGCCGACGCTCGTAAACATGCCGTTCGAGATGGGCAAGGCGTACTCGAAGACGCGGCAACTCGGCGGCTTCGACGTCTCCCGGACCGATTTCGCCGGCTTCCCGGCCACGGATGAGAACGGCGATGTCCTCGCCCACGTGGGCGACAGGCTCGAAGTCCGCTTCTGGATCGACTCGCCGGCCACCACGTCGCCTTACGCGGTGTACTATGACAACAACCGCTTCCCGAGCGCCCTCAGGGTGCCGTTGAGCGGCCTCGCGCCGGCCGAACCGCCGGTGCCGATCACCGCGACGGGTGCGAACGTGCTCGGCGCCGACGACCCGCAGGAACTCCCGCCGCAGTATGCGAGCCTTGACCTCAAGGGCGCGGCGGTCTCGAACACGGCGACGGACCTTGTCGTGACGTTCACGACCTACGGTTTCGATCCGGCCTTGCCCCACCCCGGTAGCCCCGCGGCCACATGGGAGTACGGTTTCACGCTGGACGGATCGGAGCTCGCTTTGTGGATAGAGAGCACCGGCGCACAGAACCCGACCTTCGAGGCCCAATCGCAATGCCTCGGCTGCCTCGGCGCGACCGGTTGGCTGACCCTCCAGAGCGGCTTCCCGGTGACGATCGACGCCGCGAGCCACACCCTTACGGCGACGGTCCCGCTGTCGGCCTGGTCGACGGCGATCAGCGGCGCTAGCCTTTCGCCCGGCGACACGTTGACGACGACCTTCCTCCAAGCGAGGATGCTCGTGCCTGGAAACGGGCTTCCGAGCGTCCTGCCCACGATGGACTATGCGCCCGGCGGCGGCCCCGAAACCACGGCGACGCAATTCGTCCTGGCTCCCGCCAATGGCAACGAGTACACTATACAGGGCGGCCCGAACCCCGACACGCCTCCGACCATCTCGGCGTTCTCGGGTTCGCCGACGTCGGGAAGCGCGCCCCTCGCGGTCGACTTCAATGGAAGCGTCGTAGAAGGGACGAACGCCATCGCCAGCGTCTCTTTGAACTTCGGCGACGGCTCGAGCCCGGAAAGCATAACGCTTTCCGGCGGCAGCTTCTCCGGCGTCTCCCACACGTACACGACTTCAGGCTCACGTACGGCGACGCTCACAGTGACCGACACGGAGGGCCTCACGGACTCCGCGACCCAAGGCGTCAACGTCGGCTCCAAACCCGCGGGCGTCTACGTGACGGTGGGGAGCGGCGCCGAAGAGCGCGCGACCGACGACTCGCCTGATTCGGCGACGTGGCACATCGACCATGACTTCTCGGTCTACGCGCCCGGGACCGGGCTCGTCATCACCGCAGTCTTCTTCGACGGATCCTCGGAGAGCGCGCCTGATTCGGTGAGCGTCACCGTGGGCGAGTCTGGGACCATCACCATCACGAGTCCCGCCGACGGGGCCTACGTGGACCCGGGCATCGTCCCCATATCGGGCACGACGCCGGATTCAAGCGGCTCCGGCCAGTCCTCCGGCATGTGGACCCTTCCGTTCGCGGACGACGTGGACATGGATCGCGTCCAGGACGCCTTGGAGGACGAACTTTCGCAAGCCAGCGCAAGTGACGTCTACAGCGTCAAGGTGCTCCTCGACCACCCGGCGACGGCGTTGGACGCCTTCAAGTTGGGAAGCCGCGGACACGCGACATACTCGTACCCGATCAAGGTGATCGACGCCGTCGACCTCGAAGGTGTTCCCGCTTGGGCCGTCAAGGGCCTCTTGCGCCACGACGGGGCGATCCGTGTCGAGTGGAACCCGCCGGCGGTCCTCGCTGACGGTCTCTCCGGGCAGATCATCAAGGCTAGGCCGTCGAGCACCTACGCGGACTGCGTGTGGGGCGGGGCGGGTTGCCTCGGCTACACCGGCAAAGGGGTCGGCTACGCCAACTTCGACGCCGGCGCCATGGGCACCCACAAGGCGTTCGAATGGGGCGCTTTCGCCCCGACGGGCGTCTCGCCGTCGACCTCGAAGCGCGTCGCCACCCTCGACGTCTGGGGACAGAACACGGTCGGCAACCACGCGACGGCGACGGCGGGTCTCGCCGTCGGGACCGGCATGGCGACCACCGAGCAGCCGCTTTACGGTTCGGCTCCGGGTGCTTCGCTCGTGAGCGTCATCGCACTCCAGGAGATCGGCGGCGCGACGGGGAACAGCGTCAACGTGCGCACCTGCCAGGCCGTGGACGCGGTCATCGCGGCGAAGGCCACGTACAACATCCGCGTTGCGAGCCTTTCATACGGAAGCCTCCTTCCCGCGTCCACTTCGGACGACGCGTGTGTGGATCGCGCGGTCGACAACGGCATCGTCATGGTCATCGCGTCAGGCAACACGGTCGGGATCGGAAGCCCCGGTACGGCCGCGAAGGCGATCACGGTCGGGAACCAGGACGATCTCCGTACCGTATCCCGTGTCGACGACACCGTCTGCCACGGAGCCTTCTTCGAAGCCAACGGTTTCGGGGGTGCTTGCGGTGTCAGCGGTTCCGTCACGGCCTCCAACCAGGTCGGCAAACCCGATCTTCTGGCGCCGGGCGTCTGCGTCTCGGTGGCCCAGGCGACGTCCACGACCGCCTTCAACGAGTGCGGCTCGGGAACGAGTTACTCTGCTCCCATCGTCGCGGGCATCGTCGCCCTCATGTTCGAGGCGAACCCCGCGTTGACACCGACCCAGGTCAAGAGTATCCTCAGGGAGACATCCCACGTCGGCGACCTGCCGCCCACCAACACGTGGGTGCCCGGGATCGGCTACGGTCACGTGGACGCCTTTCTTGCAGTGAAGGCCGCGAAGGACCTTGCCGGAACGACGCCCCTCAGCGTCGATGCGGGCGGCCCGTACGTGGGCTCCCCTGGCGTCGATGTCGCGATGTCGCCGACCATCAGCGGCGGCACCTTGCCCTACACCTATTTGTGGAATTTCGGCGACGCGCAGACCTCGACACAGGCCGCTCCGAGCCACGCTTGGGCCTCGGCCGGGACGTACACGGTGACGTTGACCGTCACGGACTCGGCGGCAACGCCGTCCATCGTCAGCGACTCGACCACTGCCACCATCTCCGCGGGGCTACTCGCGGCGATTGGAACCCCAGCCGCGGATGACGTCGTGTCCGGCTCCGTCCCCGTTTCGGGCACGGCCTTCTTCCCGCCCTCGGCGGGAAGTGCTCTCGACCTCAACGCCCCGCTCTGGACGGACACGGCGGGCGACGGGGGCGCGGGCGGCGCGAACATCGATCACATGGACTTCGTCTCTGGGTACGCTTGGGGAGACGACGGGCCGGCGGACACCACGTTCAACGTCGGCGCCCGCCTTGCGTCGCTTCCGAGCGACCCTCGTAACGCCGAATACGCGCGTTACACCCTGCAGTTCGTCTACGGCGACAGGCAGTACTACCTCCTGAGCCGCCTCTCGAACATCGCGGGGACGAACCTGCCGGATGGCGAGTTCAAGGAACGCTTCGTGCTCTACAACCGGCCATGGCCCATCGCCTCGACGAGCCTCACCTACATCGCGGACATAACCGGTTCCTGGGACAGGAACACGGGGCTCGTGACGTGGAACGTCCCCAAGGACCGTATCCAGGATTCCAGCGGTAACGCCGTGCAGCCGGGCGAACTCCTCACCGACTTCGCCGGCTCGACGTCGCTTGCGGCCGCCGGTTCGGGTATTGTAAGCATCGATTCCACGAGCGCTCCCGCATCGGCCACGTTCACTATCGGCCCCTCGGGAGGCGACCCCTCGGTCGAGGTGACCTTCGGTTCTCTAGGGCCCGTGCTCGCGACGGGGACGACGTCCTGGAGCACGTCGTTCGATTCGACGCTCGTTCCCGACGGTTCGACCACCATCACTGCGATCGCCTACGACGGCCTGGGCCACGCGAGCCCGCCGGCGACGGTCGTCGTGACGGTCTCGAACGGCGGCGGGACGGACCCGTCGGTGTCCTTCACGACTCCGGGTGCCGGGGCGACGGTCTCTGGTTCGGTCCTCTTCTCGGGAACGGCCTCCGCCGGCACCGGGGGTTCAAGCAGCATGCCGCAAGGCGTCGGTGGGATAGAACTCCATGGAACGAACGGTGCGGTCCCCATGCGGGCCCAGATCGAGACCTACGCGTACCGCGACGTGCGGTCGTGGCGCCTTGAATGGGGCGACGGCCAGATCGAGGCCGGCGTTGGAGCCCCGTCAGGCCTCTACAACCACCTCTACCTCATCCCGGGCACGCACGAAGTGCGTATGCTCACCGAGGACCACGATGGTGTGTTGCACCTTGACGACTTCACGGTGATCGCATCGAGCGACCCCAACGGCGAGCCCGGCCCGACCAAGAAGACGCTCTACTTCCACATGGCGGATACGAGTGTGCCCGCGGACGGTCTCATCGACGAACAGTGGGTCAACGCGGATCCCGACGATCCGGAGGGCAACTCCGACGGCGCGATATCGAGCGGCGGCTTCAGCCCCGACGGCGTCGACGAGTGGCCGCTGTCTCCGGCACCCAGCCAGACGCTTTACCTCACGACGGGCGGCGTCGGTGTCGCGACCCTCGAATACGAGGGCCCGGCCGACGTACAGACGCGCGTCGTCGTCGACGTGCTCGTCGACGGGGAGCTGCGCGCCACGGGTTCGACGACGGCGGACTTCACGGGCCTTGCCCCGACGACGGTGACTTTCAACGTCGTCGTGACCACCGATTGGGACGGGACCATCCCCGCGGGAGCGGACGTACGAGTCGTGACCAAGTACCAGACCGCCACGGGCGGTTGGGTGGGAGCGCACGGGTTCGACACGACGTTGTGGAGCCTCATGCTGCCCTTCACCACCACCTCCGGTGGAGGCGGCGGGGGCAGCACCATCGAGGAGGTCAAGTACTACCCGCAGAACGTCGTGACGACGTTCAACTCGGGCGGTTGCAGCAACACGGCGGCCGGGTCGATGGCCTTGACCTCGCCGGCCGGGCAGGCGTACCTCCACACGACGAAGCTCGCGAACGCGAACTGCGCCCAGAACTCGCTCACGTTGAAGTTCCTGACGGACGTCTTGGTCGACGACCTCGACATCTCGAAGGACGGCGACGTCGAGGTAGTGATGGGCGTCAGCGGTTACCCGTGCGGTGACTGCGCGCTCGCCCCGATAAGCATCGGGGCCAAGGTCGGAACGGCCGCGGACCCGACGCTTGTGGGCTCCGTCGAGGCGGTCGTCGGGCCATCATCGCCGCTTGAGTACCCGTGGATGTTCACCTTGACGTTCACGCCCGCCGCCGATGTCACGATCCCGGCAGGCTCGAAGCTGCGCCTTGAACTCGAATGGGACAGCTCCCAGGGCCAGGGCCGCTACTTCGGTCCGCCGCACGCCGTCTACGGCGGTGGCGACGATCTGACGCAAGGCCCGGCGTATTGGAGCGTCACAGTCCCGAAGAAAGTCGCGATCCCGCCACCCGCGCAGGTGACAGGCCTCTTCGCGATACCCGGTCCCGAAGAGATCACGCTCGGATGGAACGTCGTGTCGGGGGCGACTTCGTACAAGATCTACCGCGACGGCGTGTCCATCCAGCAGCAGAGCGCGATCGGGTTCACCGACACCGGCCTCACGGACGGGCAGCTTTACACGTATGAAGTGAGTGCTATGGGTCCGGGCGGCGAAGGCCTCAAGTCCTCACCCGTTTCCGAGACACCCGGACCGGTCGAGGTCGACGAAAAAGTCGACGTGACCGTGCGTAGGACAAGCGACAGCGTCGTCGTGTTCGGTCCCTCGACCGCGACCGGCGTTTCCGCCTGGAGCCTGTCGTGGGACTCGACGACGGTGGGCGACGGCGACTACGTCGCGACAGCAGTCTACCAGATGACGGACAGCTCCACGGTGCAAGCCGAACGCGCGTTCAGCGTGGACAACGTGCCAGACGTGGTCGCTCCCACCGTGAGCCTCTCCGCCGACAAGGCGAGTGCGCTCACCGGCGAGACGATCACCTACACGGCCATCGTGACGGGGACAAGCCCCACGATCGAATGGGCCTTCGGCGACGGCGCGACGGCATCCGGCGGCACCAGCCAGACGCACAGCTACGCATCGGCCGGGACCTACACGACCACCGTGACGGTATCCAACTCCGCCGGAAGCGATGCGGACAGCGTCTCGGTGACGGTCCTCGTTCCGAAGACGGTCGAAGTGCGCATCCTGGGCTCCATCGATGATTGGGCGCTTGCGACCCCCACGGGTCCTGCGGGCTCTTGGTCGTCGTGGGCCTACGATTGGGACGCGACCGGCCTACGCGGTACCTTCACCATCGAAGCACGCTACTTCGATGGAACCACGATGAACGATCCGACGTCGATATCGGTGACCGTAGACGCCGCGCCGACGGCCGCCCTCACGGCGACTCCGGGGACGGCCCCGACCGGCATGGACGTGACTTTGGACGCCAGTGCGTCCACGGCCACGACCGGTGGTTCTCTCGTCGAATACAGTTTCGACCCCGGTGACGGAAGCGGTGTCGTGACCGGCGCCGGCTCCTCGCTGGTGCACAGTTACGCGGCCCCCGGCACGTACACGGCGAGCGTGACCGTCGAGGACGACCTCGGGCGCGTAAGTGCCCCTGCGACGATCGACGTCGTGGCCGAGGATCGCGCCCCGACGGCAGCCTTCACAGCGCCGTCCACCGTGCTTACCCTTGTATCCGTGGCCTTCGACGGTTCGGCAAGCTCGGACCCGGACGACGCCATCGCGTCGTACGCTTGGAACTTCGGAGACGGGGGTTCCGGGTCGGGTGCTGCGACGAGCCACGCCTATGCAAGCAAGGGTACGTACACCGTGACGCTCACGGTGACCGACGGCCACGACGCCTCCGGCTCGGTGTCGAAAGACATCCAGGTCTTGAACAGGCTTCCGAGCGCGTCGCTCGATGTGAGCCCCGCGTCGGCCCTTGCAGGAACGGAGAGGACGCTTTCTGCGGCTTCAAGCTCCGATGCGGACGGCACGATCGTGGAATACCGCTTCGACCCAGGGGACGGAACCGGCGTCGTCATCGGCACGGCGAGCTCGATTGCGCACACCTACGAGGTCCAAGGACAGTACACGGCAAGCGTCGTGGTCGTCGACAACGACGGCGACACGGACCTTGCCGAGTTCCTCGTTACGGCGGCCAACAGGGCCCCGGTCCTTGGCGCGATCGGGAACAAGGCGGGACCCGAGGGAGCGCTCATCACCTTCACGGTGACGGCGAGCGACCCCGACGGCGACGCCGTGACGCTTTCCGCGTCGAACCTCCCCGCAGGCTCGGACTTCGACACGACGACTGGTGTGTTCTCGTGGACGCCCACCTACAACCAGGCGGGCACCTACGTGGACGCGCACTTCGAGGCGTCCGACGGCCTCACGTCCGATTCGGAGGACATCCTCATCGCGGTCTGGAACGTAGACCAAGCGCCCGTGATCGCGGCGATCGCCGCCCAAACGGTCGTCGAGAGGACGCAGCTCGTATTCTGGATGCACGCTTCCGATGCGGACGGGGACACTTTGACCCTCTCGGCGCTCGGGCTTCCAGCAGGCTCGATGTTCACGACGACGCCCGCCAACGACTCGGCGTACGTCGCATGGACGCCGGGCTTCGGTCAATCGGGCTCGTACGTGGTGACGCTACGTGCTAGTGACGGCAACCTCACGACCGCGGTCGCGGTGGGCATCGTCGTCGAGGACTTCCCGGACCACGAGGCACCGGTTACAAGCGCCGCGATCACCAGCGGGACCCAGTCGCCGAGTGGCTGGTACACGACGAACGCGGAGGTCACGTTGACGCCCGCAGACGCGGGCGGCTCGGGATTGAAATCCACCTACTACCGCTACAACGGCGGTAACAGGATCGGCTACAATCCGTCGACCAGGATCAACGTGCCGAGCGAAGGGACGACCGTGATCTCGTACTGGTCGGAGGACAACAACGGCAATCTCGAGGCCGAGAAGACGATCACCGTGCGTATCGACAGGCTCGCTCCCACGGTGACGATCACTTCGCCGACCGGGGTCTTCGGCACCGACATCGCGACGACCGAGGGCGGGACCGTGAACTTCACCATAAGCGCCAACGACGGCAGCGGTAGCGGCATCGGCCAGGTCCGCTTCTTCGTCGACGGGGTGTTAGTGAAGGTCGACACGTCCGCCGGCCCATACTACTACAACTGGAACGCAGGCGCGGCAACGACCGGTCGCCACGTGCTTTCGGTGAAAGTGGTGGACAACGTCGGGATACTCGTTGAGAAGTCGATAAGCGTCGTGAAGCTCACGTAGACGACGCGGCAATGGGGGGCCTGCGCGGGGCCCCTTCTCCTCTTCCCTTTCCAACGTAGCGCAAGCCACACCGAAAGGCGGGTTGTGGGGCGCCGATCTTGGCGCTGTCAAGGGTTGACATGGGTGACAAGCGCATGGTCACTACCATTGGCCGCGTCTTGTGGCCTCCTTCGGCGACCCAACAATGATTAAAGTGTGGTCCTCGTATAGCCGCATAGTCAAGATGCCGCGACCTCGCTACGTCGTCATCGGAGATGGGATATCCGGGGCCACGGCAGCCGTCACCCTTAGAAAGAACAGTGCCGACTGCGACATCACCGTCCTATCCGACGAGCTTGAGCCGCTCTACAACCGCGTGAAGATCAAGGACTTCGCGAAAGGATCCGTGACGGAGCAAAGCGTCCGGATGCACGACGCGAAGTTCTACAAGGACAATGAGATCGAGCTCCGCCTCGGCACACCGGTGCGCAACATCTACGACGTCGACAAGCAGGTCGTCACGGAAGACGGCGAATCGATCCCTTTCGACAAGCTCCTCATCGCCACCGGCGGGATCCCGAGACGCCACCCGGCTCCCGGCTCCGACCTTGGAGGGATACACAGGTTCTGGACGTTCGTGGATTCCCGCCGCATACGCGCTCACGCGCAAAAAAGAGGGAACGGGGTCGCCATAGGAGCCGGGCTACTCGGTATCGACATCGCGGTGGTCTTCGCCGTGAACGGCGTCAAGACCAGGTACATCATGCGCGGAGACCGCTGGTGGCGTGAAGGCATCAGCAAGGTGGGCTCCGAGATAGTGGAGGAGGCGATGCTCAAGAAGGGCATCGAGTGCGTCTTCCATGAGAACCCATTGGAGTTCAAGGGCACCGATGGACACGTCTCCTCGGTCGTCACGGACAAGGCCGAGTACCCGTGCGAGATCGCAGGGGTCGCCGTCGGGCTTCAATTCAATACGAGGCTCATCGCGGGGACGAAGGTGAAACTGGGTGAAGGGATACTCACGGACGAAAAACTCCAGACATCTGTGCCGGGCATCTACGCGGCCGGCGACATAGTGCAGTTCTACGACGTTGTCCAGGAGCGTGTGAACATGAACGGGTCGTGGGCCTCCGCGAAGAAGACCGGGGAGGTCGCCGCGATGAACATGCTCGGCAAGGACATGGTTTTCCGCCACGTCGACACCTACAGCATCAACCATTTCGAGTTCATGATCGGCTCCGTCGGGTCGGTCTTGGGCACCGACGCGATAGAGGTGAAACTGGGGCCGAAGGACTACAGGCGCGTCGTGTTCAAGGGAGACAGATGCGTAGGCGCCGTCTTCATCGGAAGCCTCGCGATGCAGGGAAAGTTCAGCAAACTCATCGACGGGAAGGTGGACATCTCAGGGAAGAAGGAGCTTCTGCTGGAGAAGGACGTCGACTTGACCAAGTTCGGGTTGGCCGCGAGGGCGCCGGCCCCGGTGACGGCCACCGAGTGACGGAGTCACCGACGTAGCGACAGTCAAGTGGCCCGCGTGCCCGGACGTGAGCACCAGCATCCAATGGCGTCTACGCGCCCGAGACCTCGGGTTGCCTTCCCCCTTCCGTCTTCTCTATCTCGTCCCTTCTGAACGGTTTTCTCATCCCCGTCTTGAATTCAATGACTATGTAACCGTCGGGCCTGAAGCCTTTCACCGTCCCCCAGGCGCCCCTCCATTGTTCCTGTACGGTGGGAACGTCAAGGACACGGACCTCATCCCCCTTCTTCAAGACCAGCATGCCGGGCTCATCAACGCATGCGGACTATAAAAATCGAGGGAATGGGCACGGTGAGGGAAAGCGCCCACGCCGCACGGGCGCCGCATGCTTGTCGCGGCCCCCTAGAAAACGAGCGTTTCATCGGCTTTTGGGATGTGCACTTGCGCCTTCGACCGTTCGGCCACCATCCGCTTGAAGGATACGGGCGCTGCGACGATTGTCGGAACCGTGTTGTAATGGATCGGGATGACGTGGTCGACCCCGAGCCAATCCGTCGCGATCGCCGCCTCGAGTTCCCCCATAGTGTAGTGCCCGCCGATGGGAAGCAATGCGATGTCCGGCCGGTAGAGTTCACGGATCACGTGCTTCATGTCGCCGAACAACCCCGTGTCGCCCGCGTGGTACACGCGATGCTCGCCATCGTCGATGACGTAGCCGCAGGGGTTGCCTCCTTGGCCGTCGAAGGGCCCTGCCTGATCGTCCTGGATGCCGCTCGAATGGGCCGCGAACGTCATCGCGACCATGATTCCGGGCGAGACGACGTATCGACCGCCGATGTTCATGCCGGTCGTCTTCAAGCCCTTCCTCTGGAGGTAGTTGGATATCTCGAAATTCGCGACCATGGGAGCGCCGATCGTAAGCGCGTCGCCCATGTGGTCGTCGTGGCCATGTGTGACAAGGACAAGGTCCGGCCTCAAGTCGGTGGCCTTGGCGCCCGTGACGTTCGCCGCGAACATCGGGTCGATGAGGATCCTGAAACCCGTCCGGCACTCGAGCTCCACGTTGGCGTGGCCGTGCCAGGTTATCTTCACCGGAAGACCGCTCCAGCCATGGGGTAGTCAAACGCCTCGGTATCCTAAAGTATTTCGACAAGGACGAAAATCAGGCCCTATGCCCGATTGCATCTTTTGCAAGATCGCGAAAGGCGACATACCGAGCGTCAAGGTCCACGAGGATGAGCACTCGTTCGCATTCCTCGACATCGACCCGCTCACGGTCGGGCACACGCTCGTCATACCGAAGAAACACTACGACAGGCTTGAAGCGATGCCGCAGACCGAATCGAATCGGCTCTGGGCGACCATCGCCAGACTCGTTCCAGCCGTCCAAGAAGGGGCGGGCGCCACGTCATCGAACATCGCCTTCAACAACGGTCCCGAGGCTGGCCAAGAGGTCGCCCACGTCCACTGCCATGTCATCCCGAGGCGGAAGGGGGATGGTGGCGGGCCGGTGCATGCGATCATACCGCAGGCCGCAAGACCGAAGGTGACGAAGGACGAGCTCGCAAAGACCGGAGAAGCGATCCGGACGAACATCCGTTGATGGGACCATCCGGGCCGGGGTCGACGGGGGCCGAGCCGGGACGCCTCGCTCGTTGCGGGAGACCTGGAATCGACTGGGACGCCCGGTCGCATCAAGCGTGCTTTCGACAAAGTGATGGTGATTTCACGGCTTTGACAAAGGCCGCCCGCGTCCGTAGCAATGTAGGCACGGCACGAGGTGGGCGGCCTTCAAGACCTTCGTGGCGGAAAGCTCGTCCTTGTAGTACACGCGTTTGTCTGGGGGCACATCGGGGAGGCGGCATGCGGGAGTGAGGCGGCCGATGTTATGGATCTCGCCTTTTACCAGGTCGCGGACGAACAGGCCCTTGGCCAGTTCCGAATCGCGGGTCGGCTCGAAGTCATCGTCGGCCATTTTCAACCCTGTACGGGTCCAGGAATGAAGGCCCATCGTTATCAAGGGAGGGGGGAAGGTTGAAGTCGTGGTCAGGCCCTTTCGCCCTTGTCCTCGACTCCTGCCGGGGAAGATGGGCGCCCGACCTCACTCCCCTGAAGCCAGAATGACGGGGAATTCTGGGCCGCCCGAAAACCGTTTTTCCAGCACTGGCGAACGCATTACGCTCCTGCCTCGCCCGTCTTGCACTAACTAATATAAACGGGAGGGTGGTAATCATCAGCCGTGGAAGATAGTTGGCTGGACCTCGTGGAGAAGCGCCTCGAGCGCGTCCTCGACAGGACGAACCGGGAGCGTGAGCTTCGAAAGGAGGTCGAATCGAAGGACAGGAAGACCGTCGACGAGGTCTTCGACCGGCCCACATTGTTGGCGCTCTACAAGCTCATCAGCAACGGCGTCGTCCACACCGTCGATTACCCGGTCTCGACCGGCAAGGAAGCTAACGTCTTCCACGCAACGGACGGAAAAGGCAAATCGATCGCCCTCAAGATATTCCGTGTCCACACGGCGACGACCCACGCCTACCTCACGTATCTCCAGGGCGATCCACGTTTCGACGGCGCCAACCGCGGCCGGCGGGACACCATTAACACCTGGGTGAAGAAGGAGTACAAGAACCTTCTAAGGATGGCCGACGCCGGGGTCCCGGTCCCGAAGGCGATCCACGCCATCGACAACGTACTCGTGATGGAATTCATCGGTTCCCACGGGACGCCCGCACCGATGATGCGAGAGGTGCGCCTACGCGACCCACAGAGGTCGTACAACCAGATAATCGCGAGTGTGCGCAAGATCGTGCGCACGGCCAATCTCGTGCACGGCGACCTCTCCGAATACAACATCCTCGTCAAGCAAAGCGCCGGCGCCGACAAGCTCTACGTGATAGACGTGGGGCAAGCGGTCCTCATCAGGCACCCGATGTCGAACGAACTTCTTGCCCGCGACCTCAAGAACCTCTCCCGGTACTTCAAGAAACTCGGTGTCGACGCCGACCCCGCGGTCGCGTTGAAGAAAGTGATGCCAAAACAAGGTTTTGCCCGGGAAGTGGTCGTAGCATGATGGCACCGACGGTGAAGTTTCCGTGCTACTTGTCGGATCGTGACATGGGACGTGCACCCACGTGACCGAGGATGTCGTCCGGATCCCGGTAAGGCGCATCGGTGTCCTCATCGGGAAGAACGGGGAGGTGAAGGCCGAGCTCGAAGCGCGCGCGGGCGTCGTCCTGGGGATAGATTCCGAGAGCGGCGACGTGACGGTGGAGGATTCGAAGGCGTACGACCCCGTGGTCGCGCTGAAAGTGAGGGACATCGTGAAGGCCATCGGGCGCGGCTTCTCGCCAGAGCACGCGTTCCGGCTCTTCCAGGACGAGACCTATTTCGACGTGATGGACGTGACGGATTACGTCGGAAAAAGCGACAAGCACATCAAGAGAGTGAGATCGAGGCTCATCGGCACGGGCGGGAAGACGCGCCACATCATCGAGGAGCTCTCCGGCGCCAACGTATCGATAATGGGCAACTCCGTGGCGTTACTCGGCGACATCATGGAAGTGCGGGTCGCTCGCGAGGCCGTCGAGATGCTCATGGAAGGCGCGCCGCATTCGACCGTCTACAAGTTCCTGGAGCGAAAGAGGAAAGAACTCCGGCTTTACGACCTTGGTATCCGTTACTAGGGAAGCTTGGAGTGGCAAGCGGGGCCACTCGTGACCTTGGCATTGGGACGCGGCTCGGGCCGCGACCTCATCATCAGCGTTGATCTTGCGGTAGATCGACCGTTGCGCCGTTCTTCACGCCAGGTGCTCTCAACATCGTCCCGGCGAAAAGCACGGCGAGGCCCGACGCGAACGCGACGAATACGCCGCTTCCCCGTTCGCATTTGAAGAAACCGCACGATTGGGCCGCGTCGGGTTCGAAGGCGAGTGAGAAGGCCAGGAGCGCGGTCGCTGCACCCAGGAGCATGAACGTCCGTCCACGGGCCCCACGTCCTGGGACGGACCAGAGCGCGACGTACCCCGCAATTGCGATCGGCGCAAGGAACACGGCGCTCGTGTCGTAGCCGTACACCGGGACCGCGGTGGATACGGCGCCCGTCTTGGTCATCCAAGGAAGAACGACCGAAAAAAGCATCGTGGGAAAGGCGACGGCAGCAAGCCAGTCGCCCGGCGGCATCCCATCCCTCGCTTCGAGCGAAGCCACCACTTGGAGACCCGATTGCACGTGCCGCACTTAACGGTTTGGGTGACACCCATGCTGGAGTCGAAGCCGGTCCGCTACGCGGGCGCGACCAGTCAACGTGCCCTTCTCGTGCGCTCATCGCGAGATGATGGCCCCGGTCGCCGACCCTGTCACTGCGTCGCCGAAGATCTTGGCGACGATGCGCGTCCTTTTCGGTTTGTGATCGCATAGCGTGTGATATGTTTCTCATTGATCGACCGCGACGTTGGAACTCGGCCTGGGAAGCGACAGGCGTCTTGATCCGTGAAAGTAACATCGGGTCATCGATGGTTTGCAGGCCGCAGTCCGTTTGGCGATCGACTTCGAGGATCGAACCGGGATTCGAAGATCGGCTGGCGACGGACGTGGGGCACAAGGAAGGTTGGATTTTCTAAAACGAATAAAATAGCAACCTTCTTATTGGCGGACCCCGCATTTCTCGCTGGGATGCACAGTGGTGAGCATAGAAGAGTGTGAACTACCCGGGGTCGGACACAAGTTCACGCTCGAAGAGACGCCCGGCGGTCAAAAGTTCGTCGTCATCTTGAGAAACGACGGCCGTCGAGAGCTGTACGAATTCCACGGGCCGGATGCGACACCCGTCTCGGTGACGATGAGCGAGGAGGAGGCCAAGCGGGTGGCCGTCGTGCTCCTTGGTGCATACTCGGTGCCCCACAGTGAACCCCGCCCGACGGTCGGCCTCGGGGAGAGCACCTTGTCTTGGTACGAGGTCCCGAAACTCGGGACGCATCCCCACACGGGCCACGACCGGCGGGGAGTTCCCGAAGCCAACGCTGGATCCGCGCCCCAACTTCTCAAGCAGCTATCGGACTGCGGGCTCCAACTGGTAGGCCTTGTCCGCGCCGGCGTCACTCTATCGCCGCCCGCGAAGGAAGCAGACATCCGCACCGGGGATCTCATGGTCGTCCTCGGGCCGCCGCGCGCACTCGACTCGTTCGCTAGAGGCTTGACGGGGAGCGCAAGATGATAGGCCTGGTCGAATTGGCGGTGGCGCTTGGCGGCATAGCCGTGGTGGCACTCCTAGCCGCGCGCTTCGGCCAATCGGCCATCCCTGCCTTCATACTCTGGGGGATCGCGTTCGGACCCTTCGGGTTCCGGATCGTCGACGCCGCCCACAACAGCGAGGGCCTCGCGCTCGTCTCGGAACTGGGGATAATCCTCCTCCTCTTCTACCTGGGGCTCGACTTCTCGATCAGCAGGTTCCTCAAAAGCGGGAAGAAGACATTCGAGAACGGGGCCGTCGACACTGTCCTGAACTTCACGCCGGGTTTCCTCATCGGTTGGATCTTCGGCCTTGGCCCCGTCGGGGCGATGTTCCTCGGCGCCATCGTCTATTGCACGAGCACCGGCATCGTCGCCAAGGTCATAACCGATCTTCGAAGGACCGCCAACCCCGAGACCGAGATAATACTCGGGCTCTCCATCTTCCAGGACCTCGTGATCGCCTTTCTCATCGTCGTCCTTTCCGGACTCGCGTTCGGAGGCCTCGATCCGGGTTCCGCGGGCGTCGCGATCGCCAAGTCGTTCGGATTCTGCATCGCGGTCATCCTCGCATCGCGCAGCCTCGCCGCCCCCATCCAGGCGTTTCTCAAACCGCGTTCCGAGGAGATCTTCGTCCTTCTCGTGATCGCCGCCACCGTGACTGGCGCCGCCCTCGCCCATCTCGCGGGGCTTTCGGCCGCGATCGGGGCATTCCTTACCGGATTGGTCTTTGCGGAGACGAACGTCGTCGGACGCATCAAGGCCAAGGTCGCCCCCATCAAGGACCTGTTCGTCGCCCTTCTCTTCTTCGTGTTCGGGCTCACGATCAACTTCTCATCCGTCGATTCGGTGATGCCGCTTCTTCTTTTCGTCATCCCGGCCGTGCTCATCACGAAATTCGCAACAGGCATCATCATCGGGCGCTGGAGGGGCCAGACGGAACGCGGTCAAGCCAACATCGGAACCTCGCTAATAGCCGTCGGCGAGCTCTCCATCGTGCTCGCGCAGGTCGCGGTCTCTGCCGGCTTTCCCCAGGAGATCGCCGTCTTCACCGCCATCTACGTGCTCGTCACGGCGCTCGTCGGCCCCATCATGATGACCCTCTCGCACCCAATCTCGGACCAACTCAAGTACACGACCGGGATAGGCCTTGCCGCCTCCGACATGATATTCAAGGCGCGGATGGCCTTCAACCGGCGCCCGGGTTGACGCTTTTCTTGGCTTTCGCCGTCGCGCTTCATGGATATCCGTTGTTCAACAACCCTTAGTATCGCGCAAGGCGGCGGCCTTCAGGGAAGGCGGGTCGCATAGGCGGCCTGCCGAAACCAAAGGTGTTGCCAGAATGCCGGACAAGTATGACGATAGCCCCAGCGCAAGCGTCGTGTCGAACGATTCGTTGCTTGAATGCTCTCTCAACGCGTGCGCGGAGGCTTGAACATGAAGCTTCTCAAAGCCTCCGTCGCGATTATGGCAATCCTGCTTTCCGCGCCCGCGTGGGCCGATAACGTCGACACGCAGGCGAGCGTTTCGAACCAAGCGCCGACGGTGGTCGAGGTCGCCTTGGTCGAAGATGACGACAGTGGCCTTCCTGGCGCACAGATCGCGCCCACGCCCGGTTCCTCGAGGACCCTTTCCATCAGAGCAAGGGCCCAAGACGGAAACGGTTGGAAGGACCTCGATTCGCTGTCCCTCGAGATCACGCGCCCGGACGGCACCGTCCTTGTAAATCTCGCGGCCACGCCGACGAGCGAGCACTCGGGTAGGACCCAGGTGTATTCCGCCTCGTTCAACATGGACTATTACGAGGCGCCCGGGATCTACACAATCACTTCGGACGTCTCCGACGGGCCAGGTTCCCATGGAGCCCATTCGGACTCGTTCACCTACCAGTCGCTCCTCGCGTTCGCCCTCGGTTCGAGTTCCATCAGCTTCTCGGCCGGGGCGCTCGATCCGGGAGCGACCAGTTCAGTCGCCTCCGTGAACGTCATGAACAAGGGGAACGTCAAGTTCGACACGCAGCTCTCTGGAACGGACCTAGGCGCGGTCGGCTTCGATGCGATGATCCCCGCCGACAAAGTCAAGTACAGCGCCGACTCCGCGATGGCCGGCGAGGTGGGCCTTTCTGGCGCACCCCGGACGGACGCGTCCTTCGACCTTGCCCCGGGCGCTGCGGCCGCAAGGAACGCCTACTTCGACGTCCACGTGCCGTCTGGTGACGACCAGTTCGTGCCTGCCGCGAACTACGTGGGCAGCATCACGATCGGTGCGGTCGCGAGCGCGTAACCTATCAGCCCCGACCCGACACGCGCCCCGGTCGTCGCCAGGCGGCGGCCGGGGCACCATTCCCCACCTCTTTTCGTTCCGCCTCGTCCCCCGGTCTCAAGCCGACTTTCGGAACGCATAGGCTCTAGTCCGTGCTACCATGTAGCAAGGCTTAATACCCCAACTTTCGGAACAAATGCTGGAGAGCGGCAGATTACAGTGACAATCTGCCGGGTTTGAGCAGGTGTTGCCGGATGAATGGAGAGGAGAACCACTACAATCACAAGGCCAGCGGAGCGGAGACCGATGAGCAAGCGGAACCGCGCCCGCCCTCGGATAACGAGTGTTCGATAAGCGTATTAGCCGCGAGGGCAGCAGAATACACGGGTGGAGCCAAAGCGATGCCAGCCAAGAAAGCCCGAACGGGAAAGAGCGCGAAGACCAAGCGGTTGAACGCGCTCGTCGGCGCCCTCGAACGCGAATTCAGGATGCAGGCCGACGACGCGAAGGCGATAGCCGAGATCGTCTCCGAACGCTTCGCCGAGGACGAGGAGGTCAACGACGACAACCTCGACGCGGAGATCCGATCCATCTTCTACACGCTCGAATCCAAGAAGCTCCTGTCCTTCCGCCGTGAGGAGTACCAGTGGGAGAACGGCGAGCACCGCCGCGCCTTCTATTGGAAGCTCCGGGACGAGGCACTCTTCGAGCACGAGGCGCCCGCGATGCCGCAGATGAACGATTCGGTCTACGACAGCCTCCCGGTCGACGCGTGGAAGCGCCCCGTGAGAGCCAGCTAAGACCCATACGTCTCAAGACCAACCTCCCATCGGGGGACGCGAAGTCCCCCTCCCTCTTTTCTCCGTTCGTTTCTCTCTACCCCGCCCGATCCACGGACGCGAGGTCGCGTCAGGCCTCCACGAGGAATAGAGACTAACGAGACGCCTCCTTCTTGGGCCGCCCGCTTCTGGCCACGCCCCCGTTTCCATCGCGCCGGCCCTCATCCACAATTCAATTTATAATGGCAACCCTCGTTCCAAGCCTCCATGCAGGCCGTTATCCTCGCTGGCGGGCTTGGGACGAGGATGCGCCCGCTGACGCTCACACGGCCGAAGGCGCTTCTTCCGGTCCTCAACAAGCCGGTGGTCGCGCACATCATCGACAAACTGCCGCGCGAGATCGACGAGGTCATCCTGGCGACCAACTACAAGACCGAGATGATCGAGGAGTTCTTCCTCGATGAGCCGTCCCGCATCCCCGTGCGGATAGTCACCGAACCCGAGCCGCTCGGGACGGGGGGAGCCGTCAAGAACTGCCGTGACCACCTCAAAGGCCCCACACTCGTCCTTAACTGCGACATCCTCGACTCGCTCGATCTCACCAAGTTCATTCGTTACCACCGTGAGAAGCGGGGAGCCGCGACGATCTCGCTCTGGGCCGTGGAGGATCCAAGCCACTACGGGGCCGTGTCCTACTCGAACGGGAGGATCGACAGGTTCGTGGAGAAACCGGCCCCGGGCGAAGCGCCGAGCAACCTCGTGAACGCCGGCACGTACCTCCTCGAACCCAGTGTGCTCGACTACATACCGGAAGGGAAGATGGTGTCGCTCGAACGCGAGGTGTACCCGAGGATCATCGCCGACGGGAAGGGGCTCTTCGGCTTTCCGTTCACCGGGCACTGGCTCGACGCCGGGCGCCTCGACTCTTACCTCGCCACCCACGCTAGCCTCCTAGGCGAACGCGGCATCGTGGTCGGCCATTCCGTGAAGATGGACCAGGCCCGCGCCAAACCGTGGGCCGCCATCGGGGCCAAGACGAGGCTTGGCCGCGGCTCCGAGGTCGAGAAGTCCGTGATATTCCCCCGCTGCCAGGTCGGCGAAGGCGTTTCCATAACGGGCTCGATCCTTGGGGAATCATGCTCCATAGGTGACGGTGCCGTCGTACAGGACTCCGTTCTCGGCGACGGCGTCGTCGTCAAGGCGAAAACGGTCTTGAAGAAGGCCACGTTGCAGCCAGGGGAGTCGAGGTGATGGGCCGGCTCTTCGGGACCAATGGGGTGCGAGGCCTCGCGAATGTCGAGATCACGCCCGAATTGGCGCTTGCCGTCGGCCGGTCCTTCGGCACGTATGTGATGGCCCAATGGCCTCCGAGGCCCGCGAAAGGCGGCGAAAATGGGCCCGTGACGGCGGCGCCGCGCGTTCTCGTGGGCTGCGACACGAGGACCACGAACGAGATGCTCAAGGCGGCGGCCATATCCGGCTTACTCTCTACTGGCTGCGCGGTCGAGGATTGCGGCGTCGTGCCCACCCCAGCGCTCCAGTATGCGGTGAAGTCCTTTGGCTTCGCCGGGGGGCTCATCATCACCGCGAGCCACAACCCGCCCGAGTTCAACGGCATCAAGATCATGGATTCGGACGGCTCGGAGATGCCGCGCGACAAGGAGGCGCTCGTCGAGGACGCGTATTTCTCGAAGAAATTCAACGAGGCGCATTGGAAGAGCATTCGCACGGACATGGCATTACCGGGCGTGAACGCGCACTACGTGAACGGCGTCATCGGCCAAGTGGATGCGAAGGCGATACGCGAGCGCGCATTCACCGTCGTCTTGGACACGAGTAACGGAGCCGGTTCCTTGACCGCCCCCTTGGTACTCACGGGACTTGGTTGCCGGGTCGTGACATTGAACGCGCAACCTGACGGCACTTTCCCCGGCCACCCGAGCGAGCCCACGCCCGAGAACGTGGCCGACCTCATCTCCACCGTCAAGGCCGTTGGGGCCGACCTCGGCGTCGTCCAGGACGGGGACGCGGATCGCGCCATATTCGTCGACGAGAAGGGCGCTTACGTCATGGGAGACCGGACGCTCGCGCTCATGGCCGGTTACGTCGTGAAGGCGAAGAAGGGTGGCGTCGTCGTGACGCCTGTCTCCTCCTCATCCGGCGTCGAGGACGTGGTGAAGGCCAACAAGGGCCGCATCGAGTACACGGCCGTCGGAAGCCCCGTCGTCGCCAAACGCATGAAAGAGGTGAAAGCGGTCTTCGGCGGAGAGGAGAATGGCGGCCTCATCTTCCCGGAGCACCAGCACTGCCGCGACGGCTCGATGAGCATGGCGAAGATGCTGGAACTACTCGCGAAGGAAAAGAAGCCGCTTTCGCAACTCATCGCGGCCACACCCCGATATTCGCTTTACAAGACCAAGCTCCAATGCCCCGACGCCAAGAAAGAGAAGGCGATCAAGGCCTACCTCGCGGCGAACAAGGGAACGAAGGTGGACGCGACCGACGGCGCGAAGGTCTACTTCGACGAAGGATGGGTCCTGGTGAGGCCGAGCGGGACCGAGCCGCTCTTCAGGGTGTTCGCGGAGGCGAAGACGGATGAGGCGGCGAAGAGGTTGGGGGAGACGGAGAGGGAGAGGATCGAAGCCATCATTGGAGAAGCCTAGAGGCGGCTGGAGAACCTCTCCAGGTCACTTGCGTGTCCATGCCATGGACGTCGCCCGACTACGGTCCGGCATCACCGTTCGCGGTCGTCAGCCACGGGTCGAACAAGGGCGGTTGTCCGCCTGGGTTGTCTAAGAGTGCGTCCCCCGTTCCGCTTCCCGCTCCGCTCGGGCCTGAGGCGTCGCCCCACCAGTTGCCCCGGAGATCGATTTCCAAAGTCGAACATGCGCAGGCACCGTAGTTCAAGTTGTCGAAGATGTTGTTCCCACTGTAATCCACGCCTTGGCGGCCAGCAAAGAGGCCGCCGCCGGAGTTGTTAGAAATGACGTTATCCGTGACGCTACCGGCAGAGCCCGTGAAGTAGATGCCGACGCCCGTGTTGTTCGTGACGAGGTTGTGGCTGATGGTGACGTTGGGGTAGGAGCCGCCGATTGAGAAGCCGGCGGCGGTTGTCCCGCTCACCGTGTTTCCACTCAAGAGGACGTTCGCCCCAATAACACTGATCCCCACCTGTCCGCCAGCGATGCCATTGCCGATGATGTCAACGTTTGAGCTGCCCATGAAAACGGCAATCCCAGTATCGTCGGTCGAGATGGAGTTGGTTTCAACCACAATGCCGGTGCTTCCAGAAACCAGCACACTGCCGGTCAAGGAATTGTCCATGACTCGTAGGTTCTGCGCGTTTTCAATTCTTAGAGCGTTGGCGAATCCAATGGGTATCGTGTTGTTTCTTACGAGGACGTGGCTAGTCGTACCGCGGATCACGATTGCGTCGGAGCTGATGAGCGCGTCATAGACAGGATTCGGCTCGATAAACCATCCCTCGATGACGTACGGGTTCGATGCGGTTCCACAACCTGAGACCACGCCGCTGGCAAGATTCGGAACGCAACCGACCCCGAGCATGGCATTGTTCGTGATGAAAATAGGTGGCCGCGACTGTTGGCCGGGCCCGAGCGGGTTTTCCGCGCTGACCCCCACGGGAATCAAGACGACGCAGATTATTGCCAAAACCACGACTTGACCTGACATACCCTTGAGCATCAGAGTAGGTGCGGCTGTTTAAGTGTTTTTTCGATACATTCTATTCCTTTCAGCATCCAGTATATGAACTCGCAGGGGTTTGCGTTTCCGGGGAGAGGTTGAGGCGCGATAGACTCCGCGCCGTGTTCTTGCTGGTCGTGCTGCTCATGTCGAGCTGGCCCGCGCCTGTGGACCGTTGGCAGCCTGTAGGTAGCGCGGTCGCCTCGCACTCGAATTTTGATTTCGGCAACGTCACGATCGAGCCGTCGAGTCCCAACTCTTCACAGGACGTCGTCGTGAAGATCACTTGCAATCCATGCACGAAGGTTCTCCTGCTCGCCGAACGCGGCGCAGATACGCTCGCGGAGGTCGAGATGTCTCCGATCACTCCGATCGTGAATGGGCTCACCCACGAGTTCATCAAGATCAACGCGTCGGACCTAAGATTCGGCGATGTGATTCGATTGACGCTTACGGGCGAGTTTGGTCTCGAGGACCACGTACTCTATCACAATTTCACCATCGCCAACAGCCACCCGGTCGCTTCGAGCCAGTTTTGGACGAAGAACAATCTCAAACCAGGCGACCAGGCGTTTTGGACGGGCGGCCCTGGGATCGTGACGTACCGGCTGCGGAACACTGATCTCTTGAACATGAGCGGCGACGTTTCCGTGTTCAACTTTTACGACAAGGAGGCGGATCCGCTTATCGGCTTTCCGAATGTCACGACGAGCGAAACGGACTATCAGAGTCTAACCTTCAATTGGACTACGACGAACACCACGCTCAACGACATCGCCAGCTCGATCAACAACACCCGTTCCTTCCGCGGCATCGGCAATTACAGCGTCAGGGTGAACGTTTCGGATGGTCTCAATTTCACGTTGGGGGATTCGCGGGTCCAGGTCGTGAATTACGTTCCCTGGCTCCCCTTCGCCGAGGCACGTCGGATGCCGGCATCGAACTCGCCGACTTCTACGGATCCGAATGCCACGGTCGCCAACACGACCGTGGTCCGGGTCACGGTGAAGTGGCGTGACGATGACTCGAGCACGAGCGCGGATCGGGTCTACCTGGACTTCTACAACATGACCGCGGACACGACAATCGCGAACCCGAACGCGTCACGCGAAGTAAGCCAAGGACCCATCGGAGCGACCACATCCACTTTCGAACTTGACGCGTCCAGTTTCGTAAGCAAACTCATGAAGATCTGCATCCGAGACGTCGTCAACGATCTCAACGTAGGCGGAGCGCCGCTTCCCGGCGCCGGGACCGTTCTCGACGGTTACGGAAACATCTGTCTGAACGTGGACGTCATCGAGAACTTCGCCCCACTGGACCTGCGCGGCGTTCGCATAATGCACGTGATCCACGGGACTGCCCCGTCCTCGACGATGGGGAACGTCACCCACCTTTGGCGAAACGTGTCCGCCGCGGCCGACACGCCCGAAGGGACCAACCAGACGATTCTCGAGTTGCGCAAGATCCTCCAGGAAGCGATGGAACTCCGGCCGCGCATCGTCGCAATCGAGGGCAGCGGGTTCCCGCTCACGCCCGAGATTGAAGCGGACCTGGCGCTCCTACGCGACTATGGCACCCTCGTAATCGCTCCCGTTGACTCAATAGGCTTTGGCGCGTCCCAATACTTCACCGCCGGCGGCATCGGATCAAGCAGATACGTCATTGGCGTGGCCGCGGCCAACCAATCGGGAAACGGCGCGGCCACGGGTGTCCCCGCAGGGCCTACGTACTCATTGGCCCCTAAGCCGGATTTCCTGGTCGCGCTTCCCAGCGCAGCGGGATCGGACGTTCAAGCCGTCAAGAATGTGACGGACCTCGCAGCCCTGCTGATGCTCAAAGGCATCACCGACCCCTTCATCGTAGAAGAATACCTCCGCGCCCTCGCGGTTCCCGCTTGGAACGGCGTGGACACCGTTGAAAACGCGTGGCGCCAAGGGCATGGCGTGCTTAACACGACGCAGATCCTCGGGTGGACGCCGAACGCGACGTTCAGCCCCGAAAACGCTAGCGCCATACCAGGGCACCCCGCGTGGGCAAGCACGTCGCGATTGAACCACATCCTGGACCTTGCCCCCGTCGCGCTGACGTCCATGATCGACTTCGGCGTCACCAACAACGCGACCAGCGTAACCAGCAGCTTCAAGGTCGCAAATCCGTCCATGGCGTTGCCAAGTCTCCTCGACCAACTCATGGGCTCCCCCCGCACACTCCTCGAAGATGGTGAATTCTCCACCTCAATCCCGGGCTCGGCAAAGACCGTCAGGATCAACACGACCTTCTATTATTACCCCGAATCCTTCGTGAATAATGCGAGCGAGGCGATCCGCCGACTGGGCCACGAGACCGCTTTGAACGTTCTCCAGAACTCGTGGGACTCCACGGCCGCAACACCCGGAAGTCTCCCAGCTAGTACCAGCGTCGCGGCAGACGTTGACGATTCCCTGGGAAGCGTCACTCGCCCTACGAAGGCGTACTACTTCGTGCCCGAGGAGACGGTGAACGTGAGTGGAAGCTTTGCCGTCGCCCCGACATTTCCCCACCTCGATCCCTTGCTGGAACTTGCGGAGATCGCGGCGAATCGGAGCCAGGAGATATTCTACCATCCCCCCGTGGGTATGACGACGCCGCAATTGAACGAGATTGCGGCGCATCGGGCGGCGATCCTCGCTGCCCGAGCGAATATGACCACGACGACCAAGCCCGGGGGCGTGGCGGAGAGTCTCACGTGGGTCCGATCCCACGTCCAAGGTGTGCTAAAGATGGTGCCCGTGGACCCGATTCTGAAGCCACTGAACGAGACGACAACGAAGTACCAGGATCAACTCGATGCGATCCTTGACGCGTCGATCGGGAGCGTCATACCGACGACCGGGATGGCAAACATCGTTCTAGAGACCGATGCGTCACGCACTTGGGATTCGCCACTTGGTTACTACTTCGGCGTTGTACGCGTGATCACGGACGATGTTTGCGATTACAGCACCGGCACGGGGGTCGACACCTCATGCCGTCGGGTGGTCAACACTGTCCCGACTGGCCTCTACCTGACGCGGGACGTGAACATCACGACGCGGTATCGAGACGGCGTTGCCATCCCGGATGCACTCGTCGAACACTTCATGCTGGAGACCTCGAAAGAGGATCATCACAATTGCGACGGCGTTGTGATGTCGCCCAGAGCGAGCCTGGACGCGGAATTGGCCGGTAACAACCTGCGTCTCCAGACCGTGTGGCGAAACAACACGGGACCGGATGGGAACACGACCATGCACGCCGTTTTCCCCGGCCTTTGGTGCAGTCACTTCTACTACGAATTCCCCCTGGACTTCATGAGCAACGGAACGGACGCGTTGAGTGGCGCCGCGTTCAACGTCACCGAAGTCGCGAACATGAGTGAGGCGAGTCCACAAGATTGGGGCGTGATAGGTCTTCCGAGTGCGGGGAATTATTCCAATTGGCTGAACCTCTGGGGCCTTAGGGGGCGCATCATGGGTCTTGGCTCATTGGAAGCGGATGCGCCTGGGATCCCTCCCGTGCCGCCGGTCCGATTTTTCGAAGATGGCGAAGTCACCGATGCTGCGGAGCACTTGAACGAGTACACCGTGGTGCTTTCGAACGAGGAATTGGATTGGACTCGCGATGGGTTATGCAATCTCACGACGGCGTACAATGAATTGTTCGACGCGGACTTCGATCAAACGGTCTTGGATGATCATTTGGGCGAGTGCGACGCGCCAGTCGGTTCTTTCCAGTGGCGGACGCGTTTCACGTTGCACGAAGGCTTCGTCACGACGTCTCGCGTGCGGGATAATGTCGCGGGGACCGAGTGGTCGCACACGTCGATTCCCGAGGTTCCCGCCGCGCCGTTGCCGGTGCTTGAGCCCAATTGGAGCTTTGTCGGGTCTAATGAATCCTTCACGGCAACGAACGGGCCTTTGACTAATCTCACGGCGTACGGTGCCGCGTGGTACGATTTCGAGCTTCCAGAGAACGAGAACGTCCAGATCTCCACGAGCTTCCAATTCAGGTACGAGGGCGTGAAAGGATTCTACATTATCGCGCTTGGGGAGGATGGACGCGCTTTGTTGAACGATACGATGGCGTTGCTCGTCGGGTCTTTGCCCGCCTCGATCGGGGAGCCTTTGAATTATTTCCACAATCCATTGGTTCGAGTTATGCCGTTCAGCAGCGCGCCGAGTCTTCACCTCGTGTCCGGCAACACGAATTACTTTGAGACGAACGTGAGCCTTGAGAACAATTCCACGCGAGGGAACATGACGACTTATTCGGAGTGGGCGACGCGGGCTTGGTTGCCGACGAATGGGACCGTCATGTTCATGTATTGGCGCGAGAGCCTCCTCTCACCGGCGCTCGTGCGGGTGAAAGATTACAACATGCGCATAATCACGTACCTCGGCAAGGAACCGGGTATTTCCGCGACGTATGACAAGTCGTTGGGGAACCGGATCGAGAATTGGAACGTGAACCCGAAGGCCGAGGGGTGGGACGTGTTCGTCCCGACTAGTAAGAGGGTCACGGGGATCAACGTCAGTTGGAGCGACCCCTCGCCGGGCTTCACGCTCCTCAATTCCACCATGTTCGTTGATAGTGCGGATATTCCTTCGCCATCAGTGAACGTGACGCATTTGGGATTCGATGATCACCTCGTGATGCTTCCGAGTACTGTGAAAAACATTTCCCGGTTAATGGGCCCGGATGGACCGTTGAGGGTGGATAATGGGACTTGGTTGTACCTCGGCAGGGCGGGAAATCCCGGTGCGCCTGATTATTTGGAGCAGCGGTGGCGATTGTTGGCCGCGGATGGAGCGGGTGCGGTCGACCCGGTTGTTGCGTCGCTTGACGACCCGTTGGGATCGGGTTTGGCTCGCTCAATCTGTTTCGAGTGTCAGGATGACGTGTTGGATGCGTATTTGCCGTCTTGGCGGGTTTACTCGCCGATTCCCTATACTCTGAGTTTTGGCGATATAGTTCACGATGGTATTTGGTTGAACACGAGTTTCAATAAGGCCCACAATTCCACGTTGACGTGGGACGAGTATTTTGGGTCGCCAGCGTGGACGACGACCTTGGCTGTTCCTTTGGCGCCGGTGGATCACTTCGTGAATCACGGGATCAGTGGGAACTATAGTGTGGAGGCGCGGGGGATCGTTATCGCGTCGTGTCTGCCGTATTGGGATTTCTTGGATCCTGGGCACCATGTCGGCGATGGTCAGTGGAGTACGGGTTGTTCTGGTGCGACTCATGGGTGGGCGCGTGTGGGGGTGAATTTCACGTTGGCGTTTCTTGGGGGGTCGGTGGTGCAACGGTTTGATTTCGGGTCTTTCAGTCTCGAGTTGAAGGATTGGGGGTGGAGTTCTCAGGAGGATGACGTCCCGGATCGCGTGCGGGTCTGTCGGGACTCGATGTGCGAGGAGGAGGAAGTGGATCGGTGTCCGGGTACGAATGAGGCGTATGCGGGTAGCCTCGGGTGCATGTTGGACATGGCGCCGCCTGATGGGTTTGTGAAGGTCGAGTATTACACGATCAATCATCCGAAAGGGGATTTGACATTGCCGCATCGGATCTTCAGGTGGGACCCATTGTGGGTGCATGGGATGTTCACACCGCATTACGTGGAGATCTTCCACAGCACGTATCATTGCGACATACCAGCCCCACCCGGCGGATGCCCACAAGAGTAAGCGTCAAGAGGATTGGGCGAGCGCCATCAACGCGAGACTTGGAACATTGGTCGTTCAGCCCACCCTCCACTTCACTCCATCCGCCGTGTCCTCGACGATTATTCCGGCCTCTTGGAGCGTTTTCCTGATCTTGTCGCTTGTCGCGTAGTCCTTTCGGGCCCTCGCCTCGGCGCGAAGTTGTATCACGAGTTCCATGACCTTCGCGAGCGATTCTCCGCCTCCGGCCTTTTTTTCAGGAACGATCCCGAAAACATCCGCCAGGCCTTTGAAGAGCGTTGTGGCCTCGTCGAGTGTTTCCCTGTGCGGGTCCGCCGCCGCGTAGCCGTTCATGTCGTTCACCATCTGGAAGATGGCGGCAAGGGCCTCCGGGGTCGCGAAGTCGTTGTCCATCGCGTTCTGGAACGCGAGCGTCTGCGCGGCGAGGCCCTCGTGGAACTTCTTGTCCACGGCCGTCATTTCGCCTGCCCGCGCTTTTCCTTTCGCGTGCTCCACGTTTCCAAGCATGTTCACGATGCGTTCCACGTTCTTCTCGGCCTGCGTGATGGATTCGGGCGAGTAATCGATGGGGCTCCTGTAGTGCGTGGAGACCATGAAGAGGCGCACGGCATGTGGATCGTGGTCTTTGAGGAGATCGCGGATAGTCACGAAGTTGCCGAGGCTCTTCGACATCTTCTCGCCGGAGACCGTGAGGAAACCCGTGTGCATCCAGTACTTCACGAACGGTTTTCCGGTCGCTGCCTCCGATTGGGCTATCTCGTTCTCGTGGTGCGGGAACTTGAGATCCATCCCGCCGCCGTGGATGTCGAAGGTGTCGCCGAGGATCGCCCCGGACATGGCGCTGCACTCTATGTGCCAGCCAGGGCGTCCCTCCCCCCAAGGTGATCCCCACGCGACTTCGCCCGCCTTGGTCCGTTTCCAAAGCGCGAAATCAAGCGGGTCCTCCTTGCCTTCGGCCGCTTCCTTGCGCACCTCATTCAGCATCTCTTCGGGGTCGATCTTCGAGAGTTTGCCGTAGTCGGCGAGTTTACGCACGCGGAAATATACGCTTCCTGCCGCTTGGTACGCGTATCCCCGTTCGATGAGCCGTTGGATCATGGAAAGGATGAGGTGCATCGAGGAGGTGACCTTGGGGTAGTGGTCCGCCCGGGAGACGGAGAGGAGGTCGAGGTCGCGTTCGGCCTCGCGCGTGAAGCGGGCCGCGAGCGCCACGGGGTCCTCGCCCGTCTCGGCTGCGCGTTTGATTATCTTGTCGTCTACATCGGTCACGTTCTGGACGTGGGTCACGCGAAGCCCGCGGTGGAGCATGTAGCGTTTCGCGACGTCGAAGGCCACGTAGGTGCGGGCGTGGCCGATGTGCGCGTAATCGTAGACGGTCAAGCCGCATACGTAGAGGCGGACGTGGCCCTTCTCAAGCGTCTCCAAGGGTTCCTTTCGGCCGGTGAGACTGTTGAAGACTTGGAGCCCCATGGTCGGCGTGAAGACGCCGTGAGCGTTTAAATGCGTTACGAGAAACCGACCCTAGACGTGACGCCCTAAAAGGCCGGCGCCCGTCGCTTTGGTCCGGGTCTTCGTACCAATGCATCCCGGCGGGGGATAATCACACCGCTTCCCCTTGGTCGATCCTATGGATTACGCCTTCGATGATGCGCCCGACGACGCCAAGGCTTTTCGCGGAGACGTGCTCCAAGTCGTCGAACGTCGTGTGATGGGAGTCCGGGAAGACGGACGATCCTTTCTTGTCAAGATGTATCACGTCGACCGCCTTGATGCCGCGGGCCAGGAACGGCGCGTGGTCGTCGATTATGCTTCCGCCGCTTGCGTTCACGAACTGAGTCGCGTTCTGTCGCCTCGCTTCTGCCCAGATGAGGTCTTGAAGGGCTTTGCCCGGCCCGTTCGCCGACGTCGATTCACGTAGGAACGACAGTTCGGGGTCGCCGACCATGTCGAGGAGCACGAAACCCATCGCGTTCGCGACCTCGCTCGTCGTCATGTTGGACGCGTAGTGGGTGCTCCCGACGATCCAACCGTCACCGCCACGGCCACCGTCCTCCCCGTCGAAGAACAGGAAGGTCACGCTGAAGTTCAGGGACCGGTTGGAAAGCACGCGCGCCAATTCAAGTAGCACAGCAACGCCGGAGGCCCCGTCGTTGGCGCCCAAGACCGGTTCCGATCGACGTCGTGGATCGGGGTCCTCGTCGGCCCACGGGCGCGTATCGTAGTGGGCGGCGAGATAGACGGTCCGAGGCGTCGTCCCGAGGCGGCCGACGACGTTGTGCATCCGCGTCTCGTTTCCGGCGTAGGGGCCGGTGAAATTGTCCCAAGTGACGACCGTGCCGATCGCGGAAAGTCGCGCGGCGATGATGTTCGCGGCGTAGTCGTTGCCTTCCGTGCCGGGGATCCTGTAATAGTTTTCCAAGGCCGTCCCATTGACGCGCTCGACTTGGTGTCGTAGGGCCTCGAACGCAAGATCCTCGTCGAAGAGGACGTCCGGGCGGTGCGAGCCGTTCACATGCGGAGGCGTCACGGTCTCGGTCGGGAAACTGCACCCTCCAAGGGCCGGAAGGAGCAGCAATAGCGCCGGTAAGACGCGTAAAGTATGGCGCACTTGCAACCATCCCGTCTGCCCTCCTTAAGGGCTTTGGCGCCGTTGCAGCATGGGCATCGTTAAGACCGGCCCGGAGATTCTCCTCCCAATGGGAATACTCGGTTCGGAAGGGGTGCTCGTCGTCGTCTCGCTTCACCTCAAGACGCCGCACGCCATTCTCGGTTGGGCCCAGCGAAGCGGCGGGTTCCTGAAGGCCTTGAACGCCTCAGAAGGGTTGATCAGGTCCCATGCGGCGATCGAGTCGCCGACCAAGGTGTTGATTGTCGCGTATTGGAAGGACATGAAGACGCTGATGGCGTGGTACGGGTCGCAGGAGCACCAGCGCATGGTCGCCTGGGCAAACTCGCATTCCCACGACATCGACCTCACGATCGGCCTCTTCCGTGAGGAAAAAGGCGGATTCGAGCGCATGTCCTCCGACGACACCGGTGCGCCGCCGCGAAAACTCTCCGCGCCGTCGTAGACTCCCCGCCGACCGATGGCGCCGGTCAATCTGGCGACGCAATGAACGCCGTGGCTTATGGCACACCTTTATCATCAATCGGGATTGTGGCCGTGCAATGGATAAGGAGTGGACCGGGCCCCTCGAACGCCTCGACGATTATCGTTGGGCGATCCCGAAGACGTACAAGAAAGGGATGAGGGCGCCAGGATTGATTTACACCAACGAATCGATGGTGAAATCGATCGTGAAGGATCATGCGCCGGAACAGGTCGCGAACGTCGCCCACCTGCCGGGGATCATCGGGCCGTCCATGGCCATGCCGGACATCCATTGGGGCTATGGTTTCCCCATCGGCGGTGTAGCGGCGTTCGATGCGGAAGAGGGCGTGGTGTCGCCCGGTGGCGTGGGGTTCGACATCAATTGCGGTGTGCGCCTCATCAGGACCAACCTTGCACGTGAGGAGATCACGCCAAAGTTGAGGGAACTCGTCGAAGTGCTATTCGTGAACGTTCCGTCCGGCGTAGGCAGCAAGGCCAAGGTGAGATTGACCCCGCAGGAGTTGCACGACGTTTTGAAGGACGGAGCGCACTGGGCGGTGGAGCACGGTTATGGTTGGGACGCCGACCTCGCCCACACCGAACACGAAGGGCGCCTCACGAGCGCGCGCCCCGAATGGGTCTCCGAGCGGGCCCGGGAACGCGGAAAAGTGCAGGTCGGGTCCTTGGGCGCCGGGAACCATTTCTGCGAGATCCAGGCCGCAGCGGACATCTTCCGCCCAGAGACCGCGAAGGCGTTCGGGATAACGAAACGCGACCAGGTCTGCATCATGATACACACGGGTAGCCGCGGTTGCGGGCACCAGATCTGCTCCGACTTCCTGGAATCCATGGAACGCGCCCAGAAGAAGTACGGGATAGAGCTCCCGGACAGGCAACTCGCGTGCGCTCCCGCGAAGAGCCGCGAGGCGGAGGAGTACTTCGGCGCCATGTGGGCGGGCCAGAACTTCGCCTGGGCGAACCGGCAGATGATCACCCATTGGGTGAGGCAAAGCTTCGAGAAGGTGCTCGGGAACAGCCCGGAGTCAATGGACATGCAGATCGTCTACGACGTCGCGCATAACGTCGCGAAGCGGGAGTTCCACGAGGTCGACGGCAAGAGACGGGAACTCATCGTACATCGCAAGGGCGCCACGCGCGCTTTCCCAGCAGGTAACCCCGACATCCCGTCCGATTATCGTGACGCGGGGCAACCGGTCCTGATCCCCGGCGACATGGGGACAGAATCGTACCTCTTGGTCGGCACCGAGAGGGCGATGAAGGAGACGTGGGGCTCCACGTGCCACGGCGCAGGGCGTAACCTCAGTAGGGCCGCGGCGACACGAAACTTCCGAGGCCAGGCGGTCATCCGCGACCTTGAAAAACGGGGGATAATCGTGAAACCAGCATCCTTCGAGGTCGCGGCCGAGGAGGCGCCGGGCGCTTACAAGGCCGTGCGAGAGGTCGTCGACGTCTGCGAAGGCGCAGGCATCTCGCAAAAGGTCGTAAGGCTCGTGCCGATGGGCTGTGTCAAGGGCTGAATCAGGAGGGTGGCTCGGCCGTCGCTGTCGATGACACGGACGCCACCAAGAGGGCCGGACCGGAAACGTATTCTAACGTGCTCCCGATTCCGGCGGCGTGGATACGGCGCTACTCTTCGACCTCGCGCGCTTCATTGCGGGTGTCTTGGTCCTCAGCTATGCCTCCGTCACGGATTGGTTCTGGCGTAGAGCCCCGAACTACCTATGGTTCGGGCTCGGGGGTTTCGGCCTGGTGCTTCTAGGCGTCCAATACTTCGTCGGCGCCGTTGCGTTGGACGCGTACCTCTACCTGGGGGCCGCTGCGGTCTTCGCCCTCGCGGCGTACGTCTTCCACCGGTTGGGCCTCATCGCCGGCGGGGCGGATGCGAAGGCATTGATGGCGCTCGCCGCATTGGCCCCGCTTCCCATTCATTTGGAGGCCCTCCCGGCCTATCCGGGTATCGTCCCGACACCGTTCTCCATCCTTGGTAACGCGCTTCTTGGCATCCTCATCGTCCCGCTTGGGCTAGTCCTCGTGAACGTTGCCCGCGGCGATTTCCAGTTCCCCGCCATGTTGATAGGTTACAAGATGCGGCCGGAGAACGTCGTGGACAGTCCCGTATGGTTGATGGACCGGCTCGAAGAAGGCCGGATGAAGCGACGCTACATGCTTCCGCACGATGACGCGGAGGAGCAGGTGCCGCTTTTCTTGGAGAAAGGCATCGATCAAGTCTGGGTGACGCCAAAGGTCCCTTTCATGATCCCGCTGCTTCTCGGGTTCGTCCTCGCGTTCACCGCGGGTGACGTCGTCTTCAGCCCGATTGTTTCCCTGATCCTTCAGCGCTAGCTTGGGTCACAGGCTTCTGTACTTTGGCAACGAGCTCGATTCGAGCGACCTTGTTCGGGGAACTCTTGCTTTTCGCCTCAAGGGCCACCTTGACGCTTTCCCCTTCCTTGGCGTCCGGCGGGGCTTTCACCATGAGCCACAGGTTCTTCTCCTCCTTGGGGCCCACTTGGATCTCCGGGAGCGCCATGAACGCGCTCCAGCCCGCAGGCACTTCGGCGACCTTGAAAACGGCCGTGTCCGCCTTGTCGGAGCGGTTCTGGAGGACCACGGGGAAACTCGCGCCGCGCCCCGGCGCCAACTCCTTGGTCCCCTCTGCGGTCTTGAGACGCACACCCACCGGTTTCGTGGTGAGGACGAGATAGGCCGCACCGGCGACGATGGCGAGCGCGATCACCGTGATGAGGAGGGCGTTGCCGTCGGGGGGAGGCGGCTCTGGTCCCACGGTCTCGTTGGTTCCCGAGACGTTCAGCACCGGTTTGAATGCGAGTTGCTGGTTCGAATTCGCAGTACCAATGTTGCCGCTGGCGTTCGAGCAGGAAAGGATCCCCGAAATCGTGAACGTCGGGGTCTTCGGTGCGTCGGCGGCGGAAGGGGCGAATACGGTGACGCTCCCAGCACCCGCGCCTTGCGCGTCGAGGCTTATCTGTTGGCTGGTTGGGGTTCTCGACCAGCCCGTCGCCCCTGGATCTCCGTAGGTCATCTGCACGATCCTCGTCTGAGCTGCGGGTCCCGTACCGGGTTGCGTGTTCTGGTCCGTGAGGGTGATGTTGACGACGTAGCTCGAGCGCTGCGCCATCGATGGGCTTGCGTTGGTCCCTGGCGCAAACGCGATGTCAAGCGGTCCGCATTGGTTCGGAAGAGCGCCCGCCACGAAGGCCGACCCGGCGAGCGCCAGGACCAATGCGACAGCCTTCGTCCGTGTCCCCATGGCTTTCCGTCAATCGAAGCAAGGTACGGCTATAAAACCCTCCCATAAACGGCGTAGCGCCCCAATCGAGAGGGCTAAACGTTAAGGCCGGCCACCGCGCTCCTTCGCGCCGTGGCCGAAATGGGCGCATCCCTCCTTGTCCCAGGGTCGATAGAGGAGCGTCCATACCAGGTAGTCATCGCCCGGGAGTGCCTTCGGAGGAACACCCTCGTCGTGCTTCCCACCGGCCTTGGAAAGACTGTCATCGCCCTCAGGGTCATCGCGGAGCGCTTGAGGTCGGGCGACTCAAAGTGCCTGTTCCTGGCGCCCACGAAACCCCTCGTGGAGCAACACGCCCGTTTCCTCGAGTCGCGCCTCGACGGGCTCACAGTCGCCATGATGACGGGGGAGACGTCGACCAAGAAACGTGCGAAGATCTGGGAGGCATCGCGCGTCATCGTCGCAACACCGCAAGTCGTCGAGAACGACATCCTGAGCTCACGGGCGTCCCTAAGGGACGTGGGTCTCATCGTGTTCGACGAAGCGCACAGGGCGGTGGGCGATTACGCGTACGTCTACATCGCCGAACAATACCAGCGCCAGACGATCCACGGCCTAGTGCTCGGGATGACGGCCTCCCCGGGTGCTGACCCTCAAAAGATCCGGGAACTCTGCCACGTCCTGGACATCAAGGGCGTCGAGGTCCGCACCGAAGCGGACCCGGATATCGCGCCGCATGTGCATGGCATCGACGTGAACTGGATCGAAGTGCCTCTTCCCGAGAACCTTCGCATCATCGCGGAGCACGTGAAGCGCGCTTTCGCAAGGCCCATCGCGGAGTTACGGTCTGGTGGAGTGATCAAGACCGCCCGCCCCCCGGTCAAGGACCTGCTTCTTGCCCAAGGCCTCCTCCTCAAACGCATCAAGGACGCCGGGCCGGAAGGCGCGACGAGGGCTTACTCGCTGCTTTCGTCCCAGGCGGCCGCCCTGAAGCTATCGCACGCCATCGAACTCGTCGAGACGCAGGGCCTTCGCGCGTTCGTCTCGTACATGGAGAAGATGAACAGGGACGAATCGAAGGCGGCGAGGGCGATACTCGCCGACCCCGACGTCGTGAAGGCGGTCATCCTCGCGCAAAACGCGAAAGTCGAGCACCCGAAGCTACGCCGGGTCGCCATCATCCTCCAACGTCAATTCACCAAGAAACCCGATTCGCTCGTCATCGTCTTCACGCAGTTTCGAGAGACTGCGGAACTCCTGTTCCAGGAATTGTCCAAAGTCGAGGGGATCCGCCCGATCCGATTCGTGGGCCAGGCGGACAAGGCCAACGACAAGGGACTGAGTCAAGCGGAGCAGAGCGCGATAATCGAGGACTTCAAGAAAGGCCGCCACAACACCCTCATCGCCACATCGGTCGCGGAAGAAGGCCTCGACATCCCGGCCACCGACCTGGTCGTATTCTACGAGCCCGTCCCCTCGGAGATCCGGAGCATCCAGCGCCGGGGAAGGACCGGCCGGGGCCGCGCCGGGACGGCGTTGATCCTCGTCACGAAAGGCACGCGCGACGAGATCTCGAGATGGAGCGGACGCAACAAGGAACGGAAGATGTCGGCCGAGGTCGAGAACCTTCGCCGGTACCTGGAGCACGTGAACGTGTCGTGGACGGCGTCGCTTGATGAACCCGTACCCGCGCCGGAGATCGCGAAGCCGGACGACGGTTCCAAAGTTTCCGTCATCGTCGACAGTCGCGAACTCGCTTCCCCGGTTGTGAAGGAACTTTCGAGACTTGGGATGGATTTGACCGTGGAACCTATAGAGGTGGGAGATTTCGTCGTGTCGGACCGCGTCGTCATCGAACGCAAAGAGGCGCATGATTTTGCCGATTCACTGCTTGATGGGCGCTTGTTCGCCCAAGCGCGCGCCCTTCGCCTGAACTACGAAGCGCCCATCATGGTAATCGAAGGCGAGGACCTCTTCACGGCGAGGAAGATCGAGCCCTCCGCGATATACGGAGCGATGGCGGCGCTTCTTTCTGGTTTCCAGATGGCGGTCATCCGGTCGAAGGATGCGAAGGAGACGGCGGCGATCGTGGCCGCGCTTGCAAACCGCGAGCAATCCGACGAGAAACGGTCGCTTTCGCTACGTTCGGAAAAGCCGGTGATGACGCCGGACGAGGAGCTCCAGTTCATCGTGGAGGGCCTTCCGGGCGTGCGATCCACCCTCGCGAAGCGCCTCCTCGCGCGTTTTCGCACCGTCGAGGCGTTGTCGAAGGCGACGATCGACGAACTCGCCGAGACGCAGGGGATAGGCGAAAAGACCGCGAAGAGGATACGCGATGCGCTGCATCGCCGGTACGGAGGGTGACACGTGGCCGAGCGGAACCTCACGGTACACAAGAGTCCCGGGCCCCACAATTCGCTCTGGTACTGGACGAGGATCCTCAACCCGTTCCGGGTCTCGTACAACTACCTCCTCATGAGTGTCGCGAGGCCTTCGCCGTCGCTACGGCTCAAGAACTGGCTCTACCGGCGGATGGGCGTGAAGATCGGTCGCCACGTGTCGATGGGACTTGAGACGACCCTCGATATCTTCTACCCGCAGATGATCGAGATCGGCGACGACTCCATCGTCGGCTTCAACACGACGATCCTATGCCACGAGTTCACGGTCGATGAATATCGGACGGGCGCCGTGAGGATAGGCAAGCGCGTAACCATCGGGGCGAACTGCACGATCTTGCCCGGCGTCACGATCCACGACGGTTCCGTCGTCTCGGCACATTCACTTGTGAATTCCGACGTTGACGGTTTCTATGGTGGAGTCCCCGCGCGGCCGCTCGAACGCCGCGTTGGTTAGTCTTTCGCCGGGCCCGGAAGAACGGTTTCATCCAAGGGCCAATATTTATCAGGAAGAAGCGGACTACCCGGTAACGCCGATGCTTTCGCGAACAGGAGGTGTCATGTTGAATCCCGATGAGAAAGTGAGACAAATCACAGAATTGATAGATCAGCTCATCGAGGACACCTCGGTCCCTCGCAACATCAGGCGCGGCGCCGACACCGCGAAGAAGGTCTTGGCCAACAAGACGGAGGCGTTCGACGTCCGGGTCGCAAAGGCGGTCTCAAGCCTCGACGAATTGGCGAACGACCCCAACATCCCGCTCCACGGGCGCACGCTGATCTGGAACATCATCAGCGCGTTGGAATCGCTCACCGCAAAGTAGGCCGCCCGCACGCGGTTTTCCCTGGGTTCGATCCGCTTGTCCCTTGTCAGAGGTCGTGCGGCATCAGCGTGTTCCGGCCGTTCGCTTCGGCGCGTGTTTTCGCTTGCTCGATGGCGTCCACGAGGCGTGCCTCGAGTGCCGCGTAGAAACTCGCGCTTACGCGGAACTTGCCCGCGACGTCTTTCACTTTGCTCTGGTTCACGAGTGAGTGTGTCATTGGATCCCCCTTTCACCAACCCATAGGCACCTTAAAAGTTTGCCGATTCAGGCCGTAGAATCGGCATATTGTCAAGACGTGGAAGAAAAGGAAACAGGCGGCCCGTGGGCCGCCGACCATGTCTCCGGTCAGTCCCTTACGCCGTCTTCGCAGACGCGTACCACTGCTTCTCCCTCTGGTAGATGCGGCGAGTCGATGAGGCGCACGATCCTCTTGTCGCCTTTGCTCTTCCGCATGTAGATGCGGAAGGTCGCCGTGTGGCCGACGATGTGGCCGCCTATCGGGCGTGTCGGGTCGCCGAAGAACGCGTCTGGTTTCGCCATCACCTGGTTCGTCACGGCGATGGCGGCGTTGTGGAGGTCCCCGAAGCGCAGCAACCCATGCATGAACTTGTTGAGCTTCTGCTGCCTTTCCGCAAGCGTCCCTCTCCCGACGTATTCGGCGCGGAAGTGAGCGGTGAGCGAATCGCAGATTATGAGCCGGATCGGACGCTTCTTCGCAAGCTCCTCGGCTTTGTCAAGGAGCAGCATCTGGTGATGGCTATTGTAGGCGCGGGCCACGTGGATCTTGTCGAGCACCTTCTTCGGGTCGAGTTCCAGAGCCTCGGCCATCTGGCTGATGCGTTCCGGCCGGAACGTGTTCTCGGTGTCGATGATGAGGCACTCACCGTCGAGGCCGCCCTCGTCCTTGGGAAGTTGCACCGTGACGGCAAGTTGGTGGCATATCTGCGTCTTGCCGCTTCCGAACTCGCCGTAGAACTCGGTTATCGATTGGGTCTCGAAGCCGCCGCCCATGAGGTCGTCGAAGGCCTTGGAGCCGCTTGTGAGTTTTCCGATGGCCTGTCGCTTCTCAAGAAGCTCCACGCCGGTCCTGAAACCGCCGACGTCCGCGGACTTCTTCGCCGCCTCGATGATCTTGGTGGCGGCCGCTTCTCCGAGTTCCGCGGCCTCCACGAGGTCGGAGGGTGATGCCACGGCTATTGCCATGAGGTCGGTGTAACCTGCGTCCCTGAGTTTGTCGGCGGTGGCCGGTCCGACGCCGGGCAAGCTCTCTATGGTAGGCTTTTCGATCGATTCCTTTGTCATGCTCGCTGTCTGTGCCATATGCTGACCGTCGCACTTCTAACTTTTCCACGGCTATTTAGAACGCCTGTGCGGGGGTCGTCGAAACTACCGTTCATAGGGAGCGGCTTGCCGAATCGGGTGCGGGGGCCGGTAGGAGCGGTGTGCCGATCGTCACGCTCGGCACACCAGCACCCATGGTACCGTCTCCAACTGACGGGTGGGCAGCGTCATCTATGAAAAGGACGTCCGTCGACCGTGTCGAGTTGAGCGTCAGCCTGCCGTTCCTCTGCTTGGCGTACAGGCCGTGGAGCGCCACGCGTTCACCGATCGTGAGTTTCTGCGCCACTTTCGCCGCGCCGTCCCAAAGCGTCACCGTCACGCTCTCGCCTTCGCACTCAAGGCCCACCTCGCAAACGAAGCCCGTCCCCCCTTCAGGACGAATGAAACTGCGCGGTTCGGAGAACGCTGTGACGTGTCCTTTCAAGGAGATGCCGGTCTCGCCCGCCGAGATGGCCGACGGCCGTTTCGCGGTCGGCGTCGCGGGCTCCACGTCCACTTGCGACCAATCACCCGCGGTCAATTCAAGCGTGGTGCCCGCGAGGGTCGCCTCGGCGTTCACAATGATGAGTGTCGAACCCGGGACGACCCGCCGGCTGTCGACCAATCCGACCTTGTCCCCGCGAATTTCGAGCTTGGCCGATCTCGTCCCATCGGTGACGTCTAGTTTCACGCTCGGCTCGGTTGACGAACGGCGCGGCTCGTAGACCTTCTTCACGACGACGCGAGTGTCGAGCATCGTCCGGTCTGTGATGGACGCCAGCGGGGCCGAGGAGCGTTTGACGAGTCCCGCCTCTACAAGGAGGACTTTTGCAAGGGTCGAGCGCGCGATGAGCCCGCCGGTCCGCTTTTCGAGCTCCTCGATGCGGGCGAGGGAGTTCGCCCGGGGAAAGACCGCATCCAAGGCCAAGAGGTGCCTTTCGAGCGCGTCCCCATCCATCATCACGTGGTAGCCTCCTGTCCCTTAAAAAGGCCCGGTTTTGCACTTGAACGCCGGCGGAGGAATAGGTGGATCGGCTGACCCCCCATGGGGCGCGTAGGGTAATACCGGTGGCCGACGCATCGGAAAGAGCGCTAAGGTTATGAGTCGGGAATCGGTGGCGGAAACGGGTTGGTCAGGTGAACAGGTCAAGTACTTCGAAAATCGTAGCCTTGCTTTGCGTCTGTTTTTTCGTCGGGTCGCCGGTCCTCGCGGCCACTGACGTCGTCCAGGTGCCCGCAGCACCGACAAGGCCGGACGCCCGTCAGGCGGAACCGAACCAGATTGCGATCCGTGGCTCCAGCTTCAGCGCCCCGGACGTGACAATCACCGTCGGCCAGAGCATCACATGGACGAACCACGACGGGTTCGCCCACACAGTAACGGCGAGCGACGGGAGTTTTGAGAGCGGGCGACTCGAGCAAGGCGCGACCTTCACCCACGTTTTCAAGACGGTCGGCAAGTTCGCCTATTTCTGCTCCATCCATCCAGGGATGCAGGGTATAGTGAACGTCGTCGACGCCATGACCAGCGACACCGGCTCCGTGACAGAGCCCTCCACAAATTCTGCGTCAGTGACGATCCATGCAACAGGATTCGACCCCCAAAAGATCGTCCTCAAGGCCCCCGTCACGGTGACTTGGATGAACATGGCCGACAACGCCCGCCAGTTGGCGTTCGAGGACGGAACGCGTTCCGGCGAGATCCCCGTCCATGGGACATACACCCGGACGTTCGAGAAGGCCGGCGCCTATGTCTATTTCTTCGCCCAGCGCCCCGACATCCGCGGCGCGATCATCGTCTGTGACGCCACCGGGTGCCCGCCCGATCAAATGGACGACTCGGGGAGCGCCACGACACAACCGTCGATCGACCAATCCGAATGCCAGCGCATGTACGACGAGGCGAGCGCGAGGTTTCGCTCCGAAGTGCTTGAACCCCAAGAGATGCGCCACAAGGAGTTCCACGCGAGCGAACGCACGGCCGAAGAGGATGAGGCGTTCCACCGGGAACTCGCGCAAGAACGTGACTCGAAGCAATCCTCTTACTATACCGAGGCGGACGCAAAATGCTCGAACGACGGTTCGTCCTCGGGCGACTCATCCTCTGGCGCCGGAGGAAACGAATGCGAGAACCTTCGTGTCCAAGCCGAGCAGAACATGCGCGATTACATGGTGAATGTGGACGCGCGGCGGAAGCAGTTCAAGACGGACCTCGATGCGGCGCACGCCGAGTTCGACGCCGAGACGCACACGGAGGAGGAGCACTCCCAGTTCCATTCGCAGCTACGGGCGAAGATCGGCACCTTCGAATCTGAACTCCAGACGGAGATCGGCGAGACGCGTCAGGCGTACTTCAAGGAGTTCTTCGAGCGGTGCGCCCAATCGGGATCCGCCGGCGGACAACCGCAATTCGGGTCCGAATGCGATGGCCTGCGCCAGAACGGTGAGACGGCCTTCAGGGACTTCCTTTCGGGAATCGAGGCGCGGCGGCAGGCTTTCCAGGAGAGCCAACACGCTGCAATCAGGGAATTCGAGGCCGGGGACCACAGCGAGGAGGAGCGCGCGGAATTCTTCTACAAGATCAAGGCGTCCGGCTCCGATTTCGAGTCGCAGATCGAATCCGAGATCGCCGGCAAGAAAGACGAGTTCTTCAACGAGTTCAACGCCCGCTGCGGCGGCCACGAGGTCTACGCGACCGGCGCCGGCGGAGAAGAGTTCCGAAACGAGTGCGAAGGGTTGGGAAGGACCGCGGAAGAGTCGTTCCGCCAGTTCGTCTCCCAACTCGATGCCCGGCGCAAGGACTTCTTCACGTCGATGGAACAGAAGCGGTTGGCGTTCGAGGGCGAGCGGCACAATGCGACGGAGAAGGAGGCGTTCTTCTCGGAGTGGCGGCGCGCCATGGACGACTTCCAACGCTCGCTCCAGGCCGAGATCGATTCGAAGCATTCGGAAATGTTCCGGGACTTCGAGGCCAAGTGCGGCCAGTTCGGCGGATTCCGCGGCTCGCCGGGCGAACCCATGCTGGGCGGAGGGCCCGGACCCGGCGGGTTCGGCGAATCGCAGGAATGCATCTCGCTACGCGAGAACGCCCGCGTCGATTTCGACGCGCTTCGTAGCGAACAGGAAGCCAAAAGACGCACCTTCTTCGAGGGTCAGGCCCAGGAGAAGAGGGATTTCTTCAATGCGAAGAGGACGGACGCCGAGATCTCCGAGTTCGCGGGCCGCCAACAGAAGGCGCGCGACGCATTGGAGGTCGAGATGCAGGCGGCGATGCGCGCGCTTGAAGAGCGGCTCCGCAAGGCGATGAGCGAGAAGTGTGGCGCTCCACCGGAGGGTCAGGGCGGCGAGATGCAGCACTACGGTCCTCCGCCAGAGTGCATCGAGTTCTTCAAGAACATGGAAGCGGCCGGCTTCGGTTTCGAGCAGGAACGAAGGGCGGCCCGAGAGGCGTTCGAGGAGCGCATGGGCACCCTGTTCTCGAAACTCGACGACTTCGACCTCACGGACTTGGAGCGGCAACAGATCAAGAAGGAGATCGACGAGGCGCGCTACGCCTTCGACGAATCCGAACGCAGCGCCATCCAGGCCTTCAAGGCCGCGAACTCGTTCCCCGAGAAATGCCGCCCGCCGGGCGACATCGGCGCCGACCAGATCGGCGCGAACGCCTGCGGCGGCGAGGACATCTATGTCTCGACCCGCGCTTTCGAGGAGCGCCTCCACGACGAGCGCGCCAGGATGGAGGATGCGATAAAGGACAAGGCTGACTCGTTCAGGCGAAACCTCGATGAGCGTGAGAAGGACTTCCTCGCGACCACCCACACGGAGGCGGAGCTTTCGGCCTTCAGGGCCAAGCAGGAGAAGGCGCGCGTCGAGTTCGAAGAGACAGTGAGGCACGAGTTCGCCCAGTTGGAAAGTCGGATGAGAGCGCACTTGGATGAATATCGCGCTGAAAAGAGCGGCGGTTGCTTCGGGTCCGACGTCGCCAATGCCACGCGGCTCGGGACGGCGCCCGAGCGTAAACAGGTGCAGAGGCCCCAACGTGTCGATGACACGTTCGAGGACTTCCGGGCCTGCGGCGAGGGACGGCACGAGGAAAGGCTCGACATCGATCTCCAAGTCAGGCTCAAGGTCAAGGACTTCGAAAACGAGATGCTGCGGGCCAAGGTCGAATTCCTCCAGAGCGGCGACCATACGCCTGAAGAAGTCGTGGACTTCGAGTCGCTCCAAAAGCAGGAGTTCGAGCGCTTCATGGCGAGCTTCAAGAGCGAGCAGGCAAGGGCCGAGGGCTCTAACCGGGTCGAGTTCGAGAAGTGCAAGGACCTGGCCGTGAAGGACGCGAAAGCCCACGAGCGGCTCGGGAACTTCGAGATCACGATGGACGAATCCACGGGGACGGTGGAGGTCACCGGCAAGTTCGTGTCCTTGAAGGGCGACCAGGCAACGGAGCTCATCTCGGAGTACTCCGTGGGCGGGCAGCTGTTCTTGGACGGCGTCTCGACGACGGCCGTGTTCTCGGATTTCGGCACCGATACGGACCCGGACGGCGTCTCGATGAAGATCGCTGGCGAAGGGTTCTCGTACAACATCCACGACAACCCGACCGGTCTTTGGAAGTTCCGTTCGACCGATGGCGTCCAGTTCAAGGTGGACTTCGCGGACTATCTCGCCATCACGGACAAGGACGGAACGATTGCGTTGACCGATGGGACGACGACTGCCAAGTTCATCGTGCGTGGCGGCGAGTACAAGCTCGAAGGCGACGTCTTGACCTTCGAAGGCGAGGGGTTGTTCCTCCTCAAGGCCAAGCGTGAGGCGCTCGACAAGGTCGCGAATTCCGCGACCGACGAGCTCGACGCGGCCGTCGAGAAGGGCACTCTCGGTGGAGAGGTGACGATCGTCAAGAAGGACGATTCCTCGCGCGTCGACGAGACGCTCGAATACGAGGACATCACCTTGACCGTCGAGGCCCCAAAGGCGGATAAGGGGGTGTCTGTCCGCGTCTCTTCAGTAGAGGAGACGGGGAAGGTCATCGTCCTCAATGTCGACAAGTCGATAGTCGAAGGCGCAAACGCGGTCGTGAAGTTGTTCGACGTGACGACCGGCGCCGAGACCGAGGTCAAGATAACGAAGGCTTCTAGCCTGACTGCGCTCCTTGCCGCGAGCGGCACGGAGTCGCAGTACTGGATCGTGACCGACGAGGACGGCGTGCAAGTGCTCGTCTACGTGGGACACTTCTCCGAGAAGAGGATCGAGGTGCAGTCGGCCGAGGCCGGAACGCAGGACGAAGCGAAGCCGAAGTCGCCGATACCCGGCTTCGAGCCTCTCGCCTTCATCGGCGCGGCGGCCCTCGTCGCGATCGCGTCGAGACGGTCGAAGAAGGATTAGCCAGGCTCTTGGAGGATACCGGGGCGGACGGCGGATCGAAGTCCGCCGTTTTTCCGTTTTTTCACTTTTGCCGAGCGGACGCGATGAGGGCCACGACGGCAAGCGTCGCTATCCCGGCGGACGCGAGGAACACGGATTGGAAACCGTAGAGTTGCCAGACGACTCCGGCCCAGACAGCGGCGGATAGCGCCCCCACGTCGAGGATCTACGGGTACGAGCCGGGATGCGGCGCATGAGGCGGACTTCGTGGATTTGATTGGACGTCACGGGTCGCTCTTTTGCCTTGTTGCAACGATGATCGCGGGGGCTAGACACCGCGTTGGTCAAGGAGGTCAAGCCGCAAGTAACGCGTGACCAGTCTGTAGACAATCGCCTTCTCTTTCTTGTCGTACGTTTTTTCCATTATCTCCGCATCAACCATGATTTCGAGGTCGCGATATGTCGATTCCCGGTGGCGGTGCCCACCCCCGCGCTCCGAAACTCGGCTGTGAATCTCTTGCGCCGATAGCCTGTCGTCGGCTAGTACTTGGATAAGGCGGAGGCGGGTTTTCGACCGGAGGACCAAACCAATTCGTTGAAGGTCCATGGTTCGACATGGGCGTAACCTTTTTTGTGACTTTGTTACATGTTTCAGTATCAATTACCTTATTCCCGCTACAAATCTACGTTTGATGGCTAATTGGTGCCACTCACCTGACAACCGTTAGAGAGGGACGGGCGGGGCCAACGAAACAAACGCGGCAAGAGTCGGGATCGCCGCCTGGGCGCATCGCGGGAATCATCAGGGAAGTTGAGGCGAAGAATTCGAGTCCTGACGGACGCGGGATCGCTCCGTCCACAAAGTTAGCTGCCTTAGCCAACGTACTCGATTTCAATGCAACAGAGTTGGATCAATTGCTGGCCTCCGAATCCGCCATCTTGCGGACCGTGAAGGGGCACGCGTTCGAAATCGTGTTTGATAAACTATTGGCCCATATGGGCGTCCGGTGCGACGCGGTTGGCGGCGACACGGACGTTGATCGGGTCGTCAACGGTTTCAAGCTTCAGCTCAAGACTCCTACGCTAGCGGGAACTCGCGGAGAAATGGTGCAGTACAAGACCCACAAGACTCATGGTGCCAAATCCCAGGACGAATCTATGGATTACTATTCAGCTCGTGCGGAATTCCCCGATTTTCTAATCGGCCTCGTAACATACAAACCGCTGCGAATACTGTTTCTTCGTCGAGACGAATTGCCCGTGCATGCTGATGATCCGTCGAGAATCAAGAGCCCATTCGACTTAGATTGGAAAAGGCATGGTGGACTCAACGCGTCCCATCGTATTGGGCTAAAGCGTATAACGGAGGTAAACGGCGTTACTCCAGGTGAAACGGAATTGCTTCCTCTCACATCGAAGAAGCTTGGTCTCGCGAGCGACATTATCTTGGATTCAATCCTTAAGTCCGAGAACTTTAGGGTGTGGGACATGAACGTCCTTGGTTTCGCGCGCGAATTCGCATTCCGGCGCCTGGCGCGTCTCAAAGGCGTTACGGTGTTACCGGCCAATCATTGTGGCAGGACGCGCGCTGAGAAGGCGGACCTTGCGTTGACCTCTATTGGGACGGCGCGTTGTCACCACTTTCAGGTCAAGGGTGCGACGTATAGCGCGTGCAAACTGGCCGGCAGAGGTTCAACCGTGGCTTTGGAGACGCAACTATCCAGGGGTCGGGTGAACGACCATCCGACGCAAAGCAGACTGTACCTCAAAACTGATTTCGATAGCATTATCGCCTGCCTTGAACCTCCCGTTGCTGACGCCTTCCGCGAAGAATTAGGCTTCAAAGCAAGAAAACGATGGGCATTCTTCTCTGTTCCCACGTCCCTTTTGGAACCCCATCCCAAAATGCCACACCGGTTGAAGTCAATGCAACACATATCGTATGAGACGTTGGTCGCCAAACACGAGGTCAGTGAGCGTTGGCTCGAACGCTGGAGGTAACGGTTGGCGGAAGTGGGGACTGAACTATTTGTCGAACCGGGTAGTTTGTGATCACAAGTTCGTTTCCAGTTTTCCGTCGTTGGCCTCGAAGATTCGACGTGTTGTAAAGCCAGCTACGTTCGTACACGTGTGCCCAACGGTAAAAATCTCTGACTTCTGGGCAATCGTCGTAGGATAGACAAAAACCCGCGTCAAGCACTTTCAGAGCACGCGCCAAGCGCAAGTGATCGGACGCCTTGAAGGGCTTCGTGTATGCACGTTTTTGATCAGCATGAAAGTATGGAGGGTCAAGGTACATCAAAACGCGCTTGCCCCTCGGGGGAGCTTCAAGAACCAGAGAGAAATCCCTGTCTGTAAGCTTCGCTCCAAGAAGCTTTTCGTGGGCCTTCCGTATTTTTTCGCCCCAAGTTCCGGGCGGCGCGCTTTGTGATTCTCTGTAGCCCCATGCTGGCTTGTTGATAATTCCTGAATACGACGTTCGATTCAAGTAATACGTCTTGAAAGCGATTTCAAAGTCATTCGAGGGCCCGAATGCCTTGAGTTCGGCGTGACGCGTAGGACTGGCAACCTCAGCCTGCATGCGTGCCGCGAGTTTCTGCGACAGCTCTGGGTCCGCCATGATTCGGTACGTCGCCATGAGATTGTCGTCAAGATCGTTGAGCCAATTGTACGGGACGCGGCGTTTCGCGAAGAAAATTGTTCCCCCGCCTAGGAACGGCTCCCGATATTCGTCGTGATCGTAGGCGTTGATAAATGGCAGTAGATGTTTGGTTGCATAGTATTTGCCTCCTGGGTATCGAAACGGCGAGATGACGGTCGTATCGACCGAGTCGCTAAATGCACTCATATGGAAAATCCTCCATGTGTTCTTGGGTGGGAAGCTTGTAATTTGTAATGACTAGTTCACAGCCGCGTGTCCGCCTTCCTTGCGCCGTGTTAGAATTCCCGACTCGGTAGAAGAACTTCAATTCGTGTATGTTTGCCCACTCATACATGCTACGGACCTGTGGAACGTCGTCATACGTGAGGAAAAACTTGTGTGACGTCCCCTTCAGGGCCTCGGCGAGCCGATGATGATCTTCGGCTGTGAAGCCGTTTCGGTAATGTTTCCGGCGCGGTGGCGCGTAGTAGGGTGGATCCACGTATAGAAGTACTGCCTTGCCATCTGCTCGTGACTCAATCACGTGTTGGAAGTCCCCGGTCGTTAGTTTTACGTTCTCAATCTTCTTCCCGCATGGCAGGAGGCGTTCTTCCCAGCGTTCCGGCGGCAGACTGCGCCGGGGGCGATAGCCCCACGATGCCGAAATGAGTTTTCCGCTGAAGGACGTCCGATTCAGGTAGTAATACTTGAAGGCCTGACCCAATTGGCTCGTCGGTGTCATGTCGCGGACTTGTTTCCAACGACTTGGCGAGGCCGTTTCTGTCCGCAAGCGGGCGATTAGGGTTTTTCGAGTCTTTTCGTTGGCGATCGTCCTGTAAACACCCATCAATTCGGCGTCCATATCATTCAGCCAGTTGTGCGCTACCCGCGGCTTATCGAAAAAAACAGTTGCTCCGCCGGCGAAGGGCTCCCGGTACTCGTCGTGCCGGACCGCAGACCAGAAGCGTCTTAGAAGCTTAAGGGCGTAGAATTTGCCGCCCGGGTAGCGGAGTAATGGTTGCACGCTCTCACATGTTTTCACGTGATCGTGGATGTGATTAGCGGGTAAAGTGGATTGCAAGGGCGTCCCGGCATGGCATGCACGCCTTGGCATGTCATCTTTGCGGATTAGAATTGGATAGTGCTTTAACAGGGCGTGTTAGGTCATTGAAAGTGTCGGCCCCGCGGCCAAGACATGCTTTCTTGGGGGACTATGGCCCCAAATCGGAGGGTTTCACCATTATCAGCAGCAGGACAAGCGCCACCGCAGCCAGCGTCCCCGATGAGACGAATACCGTAACGAACCCCAAAGTTCCCCACACGACGCCCGCCCACACCCCTGCGACAAGGGCCCCGACTCCGAGGACGGTGTTGAAGATGCCAAGCGCCGACGCGCGGTGTTCTTCCTGCACGAGATCCGACACGTACGCTTTCTGCACTCCCTCGTAGACCGCCATGAAGCCGCCGTAGAGGACGAAGAGACCTATTATCACGGGGCTTCCGAAGGGGACGAAGGCGAATCCGACCGCAGTGACGATGAACAGGATGAATCCGGCCGCGATGACCGTGCGGCGGCCCAATCGGTCGGAGAGCCGTCCTGCCGGGTAGGAAAGGAGCGCGTAGCTGATGTTGTAGATCAAGTAGAGGCCGATCGCCGCACCCAAGGCCTGACCCAAGTCCCTTGCCCGTAGAAGATAGAACGCCCAACTGAAGTTCGCGAGGGCAAAGACCGCTGAGACGGCCAGGTACCAGACGTACTCGCGTGGAAGCCCGGAAAGCGTGAAGCGGACAGGTGCCGCGGAAACGGCCTTCGCCTCCCTGACGTAGAACCAGATGACGCCGATTGCAAGGATGCCGGGGATGGCGGTGAGAAGGAAGAGGTTCGAGTAACCGAGCGCAGGAAGAAGCGCCAGCGCCACCAAGGGCCCGACCACGGCGCCCATCGTGTCCATGAAGCGATGTAGCCCGAACGCAGCACCCCTCGTGGCCTTGTCCGTCGATCCAGCGATGATCGCGTCCCGAGGCGCCGTCCGGATCCCTTTTCCGACGCGATCGCCGACGCGTAACGCCATCGCCACCGGCCACACGGTCGCGAAGGCGAAGAGCGGTTTCACGACGGCGGAGAGGGCGTACCCTGCGAGGACGAAGGGTTTTCGCCGCCGGACCTTGTCCGACCACACGCCGGAAACGCCCTTGAGTATCGCCGACGTACCCTCCGCGAGTCCCTCGATGAGGCCGAAGACGGCGGGGCTTGCGCCGAGCACTTCCGTGAGAAAGAATGGAAGGACCGCGAAGATCATCTCGCTTGAGATGTCGGTGAGGAAACTGACGAGGCCGAGGGCGAGGACGTTGGGGGGAAACCTATCCAGCCGGCCCCGGACCCATGCGGCCACGCGCTGCGACCATTTCGCCCGATGAAAACCCTATCGGAACCGACCCGTCCATCCGAGCCTTACGCGCGTCGCAAGATCTCCTTGTCGAAGGAAAGGGGCTTTGCATCCAATTTCGAGCACCACGCGAGGACGACCGCGTCTGGGTAACTCAAGGCGCCTCGGCCGTCGCAGTAGATGCGCCACGCGACCTCATCGATTTCGGCCCCTGCGTGGCAGCGTTCCGTGAATCCCGCGACTATCTCGGCCGCCCGCTTCGCATCCTCGAATCCGCGGCGACGCTGGATCAGGTTCACCGTTTCGGCGAAGATCTCGGCCGGGAGCAGAACGGGCCCTCCGCTCGCCAACGCTGCCATGGCGTCGTCATGGTGCGCGTCAAGACCAGAGAGCGCGGCGTAGATGAACGAAGTATCTGCTACCCGCATGTCGCGCCTTCCTCACGTAGCCGTCTCAGGTTTTCGAGGCTTGGAGGCTCGCTTTCCCGATTTTCCGTTCGCCTCGAGCCGTTGCGCCAGTTCCTCGTAGTATTCCCCGAGGTACTTGTCGTGGTTCTCCGAGGCATACGGGTCCGGGTCCGTGAAGAGCGGCAACCTACTGAGGTCGATTCGCCCCGCTGGCCCGACGCGCTCCACGCTGATCTTCACGGTCTCGCCTTCACGAAGCCCCAGGTCCGCCAAGTCCCTTTTCGTGAGACGGACGCCGAAACTATTGCCCCATTTCTTGATTCGGGCCAACACGTGTATACGTTCTGTATATACGAATAGAAATATCTTGCGGAGGGCCCACGAACTATGGATTCCCCTTCGGCCAGCCGCCGACGTCGCCCCGTCGATACGCCGCCACCACATCCGCATAATGGGTCGCGTTCGTGCGTATCGCGTCCTTGAGCGCGTCGCCCTTCGGCACGACCTTCGCCGGCACCCCGATGACTAGGCTCCCTTCGGGCACTTGCGTCCCTCGCGTCACGAGCGCCCCCGCCGCCACGATGCTCCAAGAGCCGATGGTCGCCCCGTCGAGGAGTATCGAGCCCATTCCGACGATGACGCGGTCACGCACCGAGGCTCCGTGTATTATCGCGCCGTGGCCTAGCGCGACGTGCTTGCCGATGTCGACGGTGACGCCGGGGTCGGTGTGGATGATGACGCCGTCCTGCACCGACGTCGCTTCACCGATTCGGATCGTTCCCATGTCGGCGCGGATGGATGCGTGAGGCCACACCGAGACCTCGGGGCCGATCTCCACGTCGCCCATGATTACGGCGGAGGGATGGATGAAGGCGGTGGGGTCGATGCGCGGCGAGCGACGCGCTCCGGCCGCGTTCCCGGCCTTTCCAGAGTTCCCTTGCCGGCCGCTCAGAGTTTGCGCCCCTCGTACTCGTTCACGCGTTGGCGGAATTCCGTCGGCACTTGCTTCGTCGTCTCGGCCTTGTAGTCATAGAAGACCTGCACGCTCTCCGCGTCTGCGACGAGTTTGTTGGTCTTCCTGTCCCAGAGCTCGTACTTGAAGTCGAAGCTCTTGTCCCCGATGCGGTTTACGCGTATCCCGACCTCGATCCCGTCGCCAAGGTGGATCGGCGCTTCATACTCGATGGTTATCTTTGCGACGATGAAGTCGACCTCTGGAAGGGTCTCGATGCCGCGGATCTTCATGAAATACTGGGTGCGCGCCTCTTCGAGGTAGGTGAGGTAGACGGCGTTGTTCACGTGGCCCATGCCGTCGATATCGCGAAAGCGCACTTGGATTGGAAGCCTGAAGCGGAACTCGGAAAGCGCCATGCGCGTTGAACGGCCCACGGCTATTTTGCGGTTACCTTGTGGGGTACGTACTTGTACGTATACACTATTTCCGGCGCCGGAAGGCGAACGCGGCGGAGGTCGCAACGAGCGCAACCGCCACCTCGAACCCGGGCGTGTTCCGCGATTGCTCGTCGCCGCTCAGGTTCCCGTCGTCGCCGCTCCCGTCGCCGTTAGATGGATCGCCATCGCCGCCCATCCCCATCGTGTCGTTCCCGTCCTCGACGACGACCGGTTCGGGCCGGGCCGGTCCGGCGCTCAGGGTGTAGGTTTTCTCCGTGCTGGATCCGTCCGGGAATCCGGCCTGGGCCGAGGCCTGGTTGGCGACGGCTCCTGCCGCCTGGCAGGCCGCGTCCCCGGCGGCGCAAGCGGCGAACGCCGTGAATGCCGTCCCGTCTATCACGAGCGCGCTAAGGTTCGTGAGGGCGTCGCCTTTGAAATACGGCCCAAGTTCCTTCTTCTGGAATTCCACTTTGAAGATCGGGGATCCTTGCGTCCCTGCGACGCCAGTGGTCGCCTTCTCGCTGTTGTTCAGCGGCTGGTCAGCGCAATCATCGAAAACGCCCTGCTTGAACTCCGGCGCGTTCGTCTGCCCGTTCACCCAGAAGTACGTATAGAATGAGTGACACGTCCCGTGGTGGTGTGCGAAACCGAAGATGTAGAGCATGTTCGGCGGTGTATTTGGCGGAAGTTGCGCGACCTTCACGTAGGTGGTTATCTTCGTTGCGTCGTCGGTGATCCATCCTGCGACAACATCCGCGTAGGCGGACGCGGAGGCAGGCTGCGTGTCGCCCGTGGGATCCGTTATCTCGGGTGCTTGCTCCGTGCCAGCAGACGCCACGGGGCCGAGGGGGGTGAACACGAGGAGGGCCGTGACGATGGTCGCGACGATGGCGAGCCGGGCTTCCATGCGTTCCCATTCGCGACCCTCGATATAAGGGATGCGGGGGAACGGTCGCGCGGAAGCGTGCGCCTCGTGGGTGCCACGGCAGCCGTAGCGAGAAAGATAACCGTGAAGCATGTTGGGAACTTGTGAGACCGTCTTCGAAGGCAACGCGACCGTCCGCCACGCTCGCCGCCCGCCGGGCCCGCACCATGGAGATCATCTCACGCCTCGAGAAGGAGTACCCCGATTCGAGATGCTCGCTCGACCACTCCTCGCCCTTCCAGCTGTTGGTCGCGACGATCCTCTCCGCGCAGTGCACGGACCAGCGCGTGAACATTGTGACACCCGCCCTCTTCGCCGCGTATCCTGACGCCGAGTCGATGTCGGTGGCAAGGACGTCGGACATTGAGCGCCTCGTCCGGAGCACGGGGTTCTTCCGGGCCAAGACGCGAAACATTCGCGCCGCGGCGAAGAGGCTCGTCGGGGTCCACGGGGGAAGGGTGCCGGACGAGCTTTCCGCGCTGGTCGAGCTTCCCGGCGTCGGCCGCAAGACCGCCGCCGTCCTCCTTTGGAACGCCTTCGGAAAGACCGAGGCGATCGCCGTCGACACGCACGCCGGAAGGTTGTCCCGAAGGCTCGGGTTGACCCGCAAGTCGACACCTGAAAAAATCGAGCGCGACCTCCTGAAGACCGTCCCACGCGCGTATTGGGGGAAGATCACGCACCTTCTCATCGACCACGGCCGCTCCACGTGCCGGGCCAGAGACCCGCGCTGCGGCCGTTGTACGCTCAGGGACCTATGCCCAAGCGCCGCGTCGTTCCTCGCCAAGGCCGGCCGTTGACCGGTCCATTGGCGGACGGCGCGGGCGCGCAGATGACGAACGACAGCGGCAGATTCCGGCGGGCGAAGAGGCGGAGCGCGTGGAAAGCTCCGACAAGCGCCGTCGATCGTTGATGCAGGCGCAAGTCCGGTCGAGGCCTCGACCTCTCGCCCCGTCCGAAGAACGACCACGTTGTCCAGCGGCGGTCCACGCGGCTGAAAGGCGGGGCGGACGTAATCCGGCGATTGCAAGACGGTTCCGACGCGCGCTTTTCCAAGGCAACGCGCGAGCGATTTCCCTTCTTCAAAACGCGTACACCGAGCGGCCAAGCCTATTTATATGGCAATCTGTATGCGAGAAGTCGATTTCCATGTCGGACGTCGAGTCCCTTAAGCGGATCAAGAGTGCGGAGGACGACGTCCGGACCGCTCGCGAAAAGGCCGAGGCGGAAAGCATGAGAATCGTCCGCGATGCCCGGGCCGAGGCCGAAAAGATCGTCGAGGGCGCGAAGGCCCATGCCGAACACGAGGCGGCGCAGATGATCACAGCCGCACGCGGGGAAGCGCTTCAGGACCGAACGCGTCTCGTCGCGGCCGGCAAGAAAGCGGCCGACGCGGTCATGGAGCGCACCGGCACGAAGGCGTTCGAAAGATCGGTGGAGCTCCTCGTCGAAAGGTTCGAAGCAAGACTGAAGGAGTGAACCTGATGCTTCGCCCGGAGCCCATGAAGCGCGTTCTCGTCATCTCCTCGAAAGAGAGCGAGGACACGATCATCCGCGAACTCCACCAGATGGGCGCCGTCCACATCATCGAATACAAGGAGGGCCAGCGTGAAGGCTTCCGGATCGGAAAGACGCTTGCCGCCTCGAGCGCCGCCTCCGAACGGCTCGTCCGGTTAAGGTCGCTTGCAAGGCAACTCGGCATCGTCGCCGGCACGGCGCCGCGCCGCGTCTACGCGGCGAAGGGCATAGAGACCAGGCTTTCCGCCGGCCTGGCCGAGATGGAATCGAACGCGAACTCCGCAATAGAGTCGCGCGACCGCATCGCCGCTGCCCTCACGGAGCTCTCGGACGAGGAGACGCGACTCCGACCCTTCGCCCAGTTGCCGCTCGTCATAGAGGATTACAGAGGGTACGACACGATCGATACCTTCGTCGGCACCGCGGCCGCGGGCTGGCGCGACGGGCTGGCGCGGGCTTCAAAGGATGCGATCGCTTTCGGTGGCGACGATGGCGTAGTCGCCGTCTTCGTCCCGAAGGACCAATCGCAGGCGACGATGGACCAACTCACGAAACACGGCTTCAAAGCGGTCGAGCTTCCGAGCGGCAAAGGAAGCCCCGCCGCGCGCATGGAGGCCATCCAGAGCGAGCGTAGGCTCCTCGAAGAGCGGCTCGAGAAGAGCCGGGGGGAGGTCGCGAACCTTCGCGCCCAATGGACGGACTTCATCCTGGCCGCGGAAGAGCACCTTTCGATCGAGACCGAGAAGGGGGAGGCCCCGCTTGCGTTCGCAACGACGGAGAACGCGTTCGTGGTGGACGCGTGGGTCCCCGCGACGCAGTTCCACTGGGTCGCCTCGCGCCTCAACCAGGCCACGAACGGCAGCGTCCACGTGGAGGTCGTCACCGAGGCGCATCACGAGCACGAGGCCCTCGGCCATGGACATTCGCCCGATGAGGCGGCGCGCGAGGAGCCGCCGACGAAGTACAAGAACCCGGGGGCGGCACGGCCCTTCGAGTTCTTCATCGACCTCTTCTCCAAACCGAAACATGACGAGATCGATCCGACGGTCGTGGTCGCGGTCGTCTTCCCGGTCTTCTTCGGTTTCATGATAGGAGACCTCGGCTACGGCATCCTAATGATGCTCATCGGGTACACGCTCCTCACCAAGCTGAAGTCGATCGAAGGTATTCCGAGTCTCGGGACCGCAATACTCGCGGCCGGTGTCGTCGCCTCGATCTTCGGAGGCGTCTTCTTCGTCGAGGCTTTCGGGATCCCTTTCGCGGCAAGCCATCACGCGATCGAGGAGCTCGGCCACGAGGGGCTTGCGGCGACCTGTGCCAACGTCCAGACGCATCTTAAGGAGACGACGTGGACTTGCATCGCAAGCGGCGGCGCGGAGACGGGCGTCATGGAACCCGTCCTCGGAAAACTCACCAACGTCACCGATCTCCTCGTCCTGTCGCTTCTTGCGGGTTTCGTCCACATCTTCATCGGCCTCGCCTTCGGCCTCGTCAACTCCCTCGGACACGGTTGGAAGCACCTTGGCGCGAAGGTCGGTTGGCTCTTCGTCCTGTTCGCGTTCCTAGGCCTCATGATGGGGATGGCCACCCCGCTCATCACCCACGGCACGTTCCTCGAACCCGCGGTGGCGGCGCTGTCCGTCCTTTCCGCCGTCACGCTTTTCCTCCTGGTCCCTGGCTTCGTCCTCCTCGTCGCGACGGAAGGACCCATCGGTGCCCTTGAGATACTCGGTCTCCTTTCCAACATGATATCGTACACGAGGCTCGCCGGTGTGGCGGTCGCGAAGGGGGCGATGGCGTTCGCGTTCAACGGCCTCTTCCTCGTCGGGATGGTCATGGACCCGAATGCCGGGCTCCTTCTGGTGGTCGTCGGGTTGTTGCTACTCATCGTCACGCAGCTCATGGTCTTCGTCCTTGGCATCCTCTCATCGGGGATCCAGGCGATCAGGTTGAACTACGTCGAGTTCTTCCTGAAGTTCTTCGCCGGCGGCGGGAAGTCGTTCGCGCCGTTCGGTCGGAAGAGGATCTACAGTACCGCTTAGGAAACGAGGTGTAAAGCAATGGTGAACAGCACAAAAGTCGTAGGAATGCTTGCAGTCGGATTCGTCGCGGCGCTCGCCGCGGCAGGTGTGGTCGCAGCCCAGGGCGAGACCGCCGGAGATGCGGCCATCGAGGCCGCGAAGGCGAACGCCTCTGGGCTTCTTGCCGTCGGAGCGGGGCTTGCCGTCGGCATCGCCGGGCTCGGAACGGGCCTGGCCCAGAAGGACATCGGGGCCGCCGCCGTCGGGGCGATCGCCGAGGACAGCAAGTTCTTCGGTCGCGGTCTCACGCTCATGGTCATCCCGGAGACCATCGTGCTCTTCGGGCTCGTCATCGCTTTCCTGCTCATGGGAAAGATCTCGTTCTAAGGGGAAGCGAAGATGGGGATAGAGCAAGTCATATCGAACATACGCGCGAAGGGCGAGGCCGACGCCCGATCCCGCCTCGACAAGGCGCGCGCGGAGGCGGCCACGATCCTCCAAGCGGCCAGGGACGAGGCCCGCTCAGCCAGCGAGCGGCGCCTCGCCGAGGCGCGCTCCGTTGCGGTGCAACTCAAGAAGCGCGAGGCGTCTGCCGCGGAGCTTGACGCAAAGAAGCTCCGCCTTGCGGCCGAGAAGGAGGCGCTTGAGCGCGTCAAGGCGGCCGCGCGAGAGCGCGTCGCCAGGGCGGGCACCAGCCAACGCCAGGCCTGGCTCAAGGCAGTCGCCTCGAAAGACGCCGCGAAGGCAAGCGTCCTGTGGGTCGCCGAGGCCGACAAGGCAACCGCCGCCGAACTCAAGCTCGTCGTCGCCGGGACGGTGCCCTCCATCGGCGGGCTCGTCGCCGAGTCGAAAGACGGCGCCACGCGCGAGGACCTCACCTACGAGGGGCTCCTCGACGAGGCGTGGCGCGACGCCTTGAACGATGTCGCGAAGAACCTGTTCGAGGGCAAGTAGATGAAACTCGGGTCGCTCGGGAGCGTGTTCGCAGCGGGCGGCAACTACGCCTACGTGACGGCCCGGGTGCGGGCGAAGAAGACCTTCCTCCTCCCAAGCGACACGTACCCGAAGCTCTTGGCCCGCGACGTCCACGAGATAGCGAGGACTCTCCAAGAGGGCCAGTACAAGCGGGAGATCGACGAACTCGGCGGCCGCTTCGCGGGCGCTCAACTCGTCGAGATGGCGACACGGTTGAACCTCGCGCGCCAGTACGCGTCGATTCTTTCGTGGTCGTCGGGCGAGCTACGCGGCATGGTGGAACTCTACCTCCAGCGCTACGACGTCTACAACATCAAGACGATCCTGCGAGGGAAATTCGCAGGCGTCCCTGACGAGGAGATCGGCCGCAACCTCGTGCCGGCAGGACAGCTCACTGTCGAGAACCTCGACGGGTTGGCGAAGCTTGCAAGCCTCGCCGACGTGATCGACGCGCTTCGGGAGACGCCCTACGGGGCGTCGCTCGGCGACTACGTCGCCGGGAGGGGCGCGGCATCGAGCCTTGCGAAACTCGAGAACGCGGTGGACAAGAGGTATTACAAGGCGCTCGTTGCCGCGGTGGAGCCGAAGGACCAACCGAAGGCCGCATTCAAGGCTTTCCTTGAGCGGGAACTCGATATCATCGACCTGAAGACCGTGCTTCGCCTCCGCGCGGACGGCATCACCGAGATCGGCGACCTCTTCCTTGACGATAGCGGCGAGATCACGCTTGAGAACGCGACGCGGCTCTTGAGGGCGAACGCCGATGATTTCGGCCACGAGCTCGAGGGCACCGACATCGGCAAGGTCGTGGCGCCGCACTTGCGGGAGGCCATCGACAAGGGCAACCTCCACCCCGTGACGACGGCGTTGGACGCGTACCTCCTGCAATCGGCCCGCACGTTCAGCCATCGTTACCCGCTCTCCATCCTCCCGGTGATCGATTACGTGTTGAGGAAGAAGATCGAGGTGGACAACCTCCGCATCATAGCCTCCGGTAAGCAATCGGGGCTTCGCGAGGAGACCATCCGGGAGTTGTTGTCCCTATGACGAAGGAGGTCTACGCGGTGGGCTCGGAGACGTTCGTCACCGGTTTCCGCCTCTCCGGCGTGAAGAAAGCCATCGCCGTGGAGGGCCAAGCGTACCAAGACGAGGTGGTAAGACTCCTCGATGCCGGGGAAGCGGGCATCATGATAGTCCATTCATCCGACGTCGCGAGACTTCCGGCGCCTCTTCGCCGCAAGATGAGCGAGTCGATCGACCCCGTGGTCATCCAGATGGGCGAGGCCTCATCGTCGGATCTGCGGGATAAAGTAAAGCGCGCAATAGGTCTCGATCTCTACAAGGAGTGATTCAGGATGGCAATGCAGGCAACCACAGTGAAGCAAGCGGGAAAGACCGGTTTGATCTACCGAGTCGCCGGGCCCGTCGTCACCGCCAAGGGCATCTCGGCCCGCATGTACGACGTCGTCTTCGTGGGGAAAGAGGAGCTCATGGGCGAGGTCATCGAGATCTCCGGCGACAAGACGATCGTCCAAGTCTATGAGGACACGAGCGGCATCAAGCCCGGCGAGCCCGTTCGAGAGACCGGTCAACCGTTGGTCGTCGAACTCGGTCCGGGCCTTCTCACCTCCATCTACGACGGCATCCAGCGTCCGCTCGTCGTCTTGAAGGATAAGATGGGCGACTTCATCCAGCGCGGCGTCTTCGCGCCCGGCCTCGACCACGCGAAGAAGTGGGATTTCAAGCCGAGCGTCAAGAAAGGCGACAAAGTGAAGGGCGGCGACGTTCTGGGAAGCGTCCAAGAGACGCAACGGATACACCACAAGATCCTCGTGCCGCCGAACGTGTCGGGCACGATCACGCAAGTGAGCCCCGAGGGAAAGTACACGATCGACGAGACGGTCGCGAAGCTCGATACCGGAGCGGACCTGATGCTCCACCACAAGTGGCCGGTGCGCATCCCGCGCCCGTTCACCGAGAAGCTCCGCCCGGAGATTCCACTTGTCACCGGACAGCGCATCCTCGATGGGTTGTTCCCGGTGGCGAAAGGCGGCGCCGCCGCCATCCCGGGCCCCTTCGGCTCCGGAAAGACGGTCACGCAGCAGGCACTCGCCAAGTGGTCGGACGCCGAGATAGTCGTCTACATCGGTTGCGGCGAGCGCGGCAACGAGATGACGGAGGTGCTCACGGAGTTCCCCGAACTCCAAGACCCCAAGTCCGGACGCCCCTTGATGGAGCGCACGGTCCTCATCGCGAACACGTCGAACATGCCTGTCGCGGCTCGGGAAGCGTCGGTGTACACGGGGATGACCATCGCCGAATACTATCGCGACCAGGGTTACGACGTGTCGCTCATGGCCGACTCGACGTCGCGCTGGGCAGAGGCCATGCGTGAGATATCGTCACGTCTCGAGGAAATGCCCGGCGAAGAAGGGTACCCGGCCTATCTTGCGGCGAAGCTTGCCGAGTTCTACGAACGCGCGGGCCGCGTCATAACCCTTGACGGACAGAAGGGGTCGGTCACCGCCATCGGCGCCGTGTCGCCGCCGGGCGGCGACTTCTCCGAGCCCGTCACGCAAAACACCTTGCGCATCGTGAAGGTGTTCTGGGCTCTCGACGCAAAACTCGCTCAAAGGCGGCACTTCCCCTCGATCAACTGGCTGAACTCGTACACACTCTACGAGGAACTCCTCGCCGACTGGTACAAGGAGAACGTGGCCCCGGATTGGAACACGATGCGCTCACAGTTCATGGACATCCTCCAGCAAGAGGCCGAGTTGCAGGACATCGTGCAGCTCGTCGGCTCCGACGCGCTTCCCGCCGAACAGCAGTTGACCCTTGAGGTCGCCCGCATGATACGCGAGATCTTCCTCCAGCAGAACGCGTTCCACCCGATCGACACGTACTGCCCGCTCGACAAGCAGTACAAGCTCATGAAGGCCATAATGAAATACCGCGACCTCGGAAAGACCGCCATGAACCGCGGCGTGCCCATCACGACCATCGGCAGCGTAAAGGCGAAGGCCGAACTATCGCGGGCGAGGTTCGAGGAAGGCTTCGATCAACTCTACGAGAAGATCATGAAACAGATGGAAGACGAGTTCGCGAAGATGGAGGCGGCGTAGGGAGTCGCCCCAGGATGCCGTACCTTGCATCGCTCCAATGGCCCGCCTGGGCCATCCGATTCCCGGTCGTCGGCTTTCACTCTTTCCGTTCGAGATCCGCCATGATCGATCGGATCTCTCGTTCCAGGATGGGGAGATCCTTCTTGACGACCTTCCAGACTCGCCTGTTGTCAACATTGGCGTAGGAGTGGATCACGACGTCCCTCAAGCCGGCTATCGACTTCCAAGGAACGGCCGGGCGCGTTTCACGTAGCTCGACCGGGACATGTTTCACCGCTTCGCCGATGATTTCGAGCCTGCGAAGCACGGCGTCCTGCTTCTCAGGCGCCGCCAGAAACCTTTTCAGGGTCACTCCATCCACATATTCCGATATCCGCTCGATCGACTCCAGTATGTCGTCAAGGTAGATCACGGAATCCTTCATAGAAGCGACACCTGGTCCGCGAGGATTCCTTCGCGTAGGCGGGGCTTGATCGATGCGTATTCCACCACATCTACGCGCCGTCCCGCGGCCTCTTCCAACTCAAGTTTGAGTGTCGCAAGGTCCAGGAGGCTTGCGTCCGACCCAAGTTCCACTAGGACGTCTATGTCGCTCGAAGACGTCGCGTCGCCTCGCGCGACGGAACCGAAAAGCGCGGCCTTCCTCACACCTTGCCGCCGCAGGACGGGGACGAGGACGCCGCGAAGTGCCGCTATATCTGGGACGGTCTTCGCGGTGCCACGGCCCCTCTGGCGACCCGTTGGAGCCGTAAATTCGGCCGCCGGGTGTGGGAGGGCTACTTCCTTCATCACCAGAAGGTCGCCGGCGGTCTCCACCACAAGATGACTTCCCTGCTTGAGCTTGAGCGTCCGCCGGATCTCGACAGGAATGACCACCTGACCCTTGGACGTGACTTTAGTCAAGACCGGCATGATAGGTAAGAATGTAAGACATTCTTACTAATAAACCCTTGCCTTCCGGCGGCAGCAGTGGCCTTTGACCTTTGAGCATGGCCTGTCCACTTGTTCTACGAGCTGCCCTTGTGATAAGTCATGGGCTCCAGCTCCGCACTCGGGTCGAACTTCATCGCGCTCCGCGCCTCGACGTCGACGACCGCGCTCTTCCGACACTCTTTCCCACAGTGACCGGTTGACGCTCGAAGTCGCCCGCATGATACGCGAGATCTTCCTGCAACAGAACGCGTTCCACCCGATCGACACGTATTGTCCTCTCGACAAGCAGTACAAGCTCATGAATGTCATCATGAAGTACAGAGACCTCGGAGAAGTGGCGATGGGACGCGGTGCCCCGATAGCGACGATCGGCAGCGTCAAGGCGAAGGCTGAATTGTCGCGGGCGAGGTTCGAGGAAGGCTTCGATCAACTCTACGAGATGATCCTGAAGCAGATGGATGAGGAGTTTGGGAGGATGGAGGCGGCGTAAGGCCAGGGTCGCGGTCGTTATTTCAACGCGCCGCCGCCGGGTTTCGCCGGGAGCGAAATCCTCTGCCAACCCAAGAATCGAAACCCGTTTGACATGGGGCCCGTCATGAAACCAAAGCGCAAATATGGATGGTGTCCCATGCGATTCCGTCGACCGGACTGCCCTGAGGTGGACCGAAGGGGACTACATGACGGTGATCAAACGAGCATCTGGACGCGGTGGAAGTACTCGGGGAGGGCGTTTCATGGGCGCCGAACAAGCCAATTCGACTCTTGGTAAGATGATCGCCGGTCAAACCTTCGGGAGCGCGGAGGACGCGGATCGGTTCATGAGAAATCTTCTCGAGGCCAATGGCGGAAAGCTTCCGATGTTTTCGCCCGAGACGCCGTTGGAGGCCGCGCAGCAGGTATGTTATGATGCGTGGGAGGAAACGAGCGCATCGAAGGCTGCCTCCTTGGCCAGGAAAGCGCTCAAGATAAGCGGCGATTGCGCGGACGCGTACAACATCCTGGCCGAAAGCGAGTCAATAGCGGGAGCGGCGGCCCTCTTCGAAAAAGGAATGGCGGCGGGGGAGCGTGCCCTCGGGCCGCGCTTTTTCAAGGAGAACAAAGGTATGTTCTGGGGATTGATCGAAACGCGACCCTATATGCGGTCGCGGGAAGGATACGCACGGTGCCTCTGGGCTATGGGGCGGCTTGATGAGGCCATGGCGCACTATGAGGCGATACTTGAGCTGAACCCGAACGACAACCAGGGGAATCGAAGCGCGTTGTTCGAACTATACATGGAGAAGGGTCGGGTGGAGGATGCGGCCAAGCTCCTCGGCCGTTATCCAGACGATGCTCTTGTCGAGTCTTCATGGGGCGCGGTCCTCGTCGCTTTCGTCAGGGGCGAAGTGGCGACCGCGAAGCGGCTTCTGCGGACCGCGCGCAAGTACCATCCTCACGTTCCGGACTACCTGCTCGGCACGAGAAGGGTCCCTTCTGGCCTACCAGACCTTGTCGCGTGGGGGAGTCGCCAAGAAGCTGCCTCGTATGCGCGAAACAGCGGCGCTTTGTGGCAGCGTCATCCGGAAGCGTTGGAGTGGCTGAACGTGGAAGTCGGTGCGAAAGGCCACGCCCGCGTAGGAAAGCGGGACCCGTAGCCGACATTGCCCATTCTGGAGCGGTTTGGGCGCGCGAAATGTATTTAACTTATTAACTACTTAGTTAATTTGTGAAGTACCTCAAGCCCGCCGACTACCGGCTCCTTCATCGCCTAGTCCAGAGCCAATCGGGCGAGAAGGGACTGACGTTGAACGCGCTGGCCCAAGAATTGGGGGTGAGCTCCTCCTTCCTCTCTCAGCAGTTTCGAAGAATGATGCGCGACGACCTCGTCGAACGTAGCCAAGAGAGCTCTCCGGAGGGCCGGACGGTGAAGTACAGCGCCCGCGATTCCCTTGCAGTCCAATGGATCTCGCCCTCGAACGGCGCGTGCCTTCGATGGTTGGCGCACGGTGCCATCGATTGGGACTTCCCCCTCGTGACGCAAGTTCCCGACGTGGAAGCAAGAACGACCGTCCTTTCCTTTCTGCGCCGTCTTCGACGAGAATTCCCGGGAGAACCGGCCGAGCGGCCAACGGTGGTGATATACGGGTCGACTGCCCGCAGCAAGGCAAGGCCCGGGGCCGACGTTGATTGTATCGTCCTCGTCCCGGAGCCCGTCAAAGCCCACACCCGTAGGATCATCGATCTGGCCGCCGAAACAAGCCTGACCGCAAGCCGCCCCATACAGCCACGCGTCATCGGGCCGGGCCGATTCTTCGAATTGCCGAAAGTCATCCAAGAAGCCGTCCAAACGGACGGGCTCATCGTGTTCGCCGGCGTCGAGTCGGAACACGCCGCGACTCCGAAGGGGATTTGGGAACTCGTCTACGGGGGTCGGCCACCGGATGAATGAGGAAGAGTTGATGAAGGGGGCGGAGGAATGGCTCGCCGCAGCCAAAGAGAATCTCGCCGCCGGCCGGTTTCACACCGCGTTCGAATCGGCGAGACAGGCGGCCGAGCTTGCCGCCAAGGCCCTCCTGTCTCGTAAGTCCGGCAAGTACCCCTCCGACCACATGGTCGCAGGCCCACTTTTCCAAGCTGGTCTCCTGCCCGAAGGTGTCGACGGCAAGCGCCTCCACAAACTGCTTTCGCGCTTCACGCTCGGCACCTACGGTTTCGACGAAACGGTGCACAGAAGCGAAGTCCAAGACGCCGTCCGACTGGCAGAACGAATGGTGAAGGCGCTGCGGGCGGCGGGCAAGAAATGAGAGACCGGCGGTCGAGACGAACCGCGCGTCCGGGGCCGATCGACGGCCGCGAGTCGATAACACAATAGTGTCCGTCCAAACGAAGGCCGAATTGTAGCGGGCGAGGTTCGAGGAAGGCTTCGATCAACTCTACGAGCGGATCATGAAGCAGATGGAAGACGAGTTCGCGAAGATGGAGGCGGCGTAGCGGCGCGGCGAACGCCGGTCTCTAGAGCCGACCCGCAAGCTCCTTCGTCGTGTAACATTTGACGCCCGCCTTTCGCGAAAGGCGCCTATCCTGGGTCCACACACTACCGGCGATGGCGATCGCGGTCGCCACGTACGGCGCGTCCAGGCGGTCCTTCTCGCCGAGCTTCTGCAATGCCACCGCGAGATGCGGCGCGATCGTCTCAAGGGGCACCGACGCGATTCGGTCCCGCATGATCTCGAGGAGCCGGTCAAACGCTTCCTCGGTGGCGCCGCTCTTCTTCAGAAGGAAGGCCCTGTTGCGATCTAACTCCTCCCAGAGGGCTTCTGGCGTGTTGAGATCCAAGCCGCCGAACATGATGATGTGCCTCGTGACACCAGTGCGAAGAAGCGCAGAAAACAGGACGTTGGCGTCGACGACCAGAGGCCCGAGCGTCTCATCGCTTGGCAAGTTTCTTCAATAGCCCCAGGTTTGCTTTTCGTGCGAGGCGCTCGACGTCCTCTCTGTCAAGCTCCGAGTTGGCGAACGCCGTGTCCAATGCATGGAGCTCCCGGAGTTTTCTTCGAAACGCCTGCCGCGCGACCTCGCTCCACCTGACCTCGGGGTGGCGCCGGACCTCTTTGGCCGTCTCCTCATCGACGGACAGCGTCATGTTCGGCATCGACTAGAATATGTGAACTCACATAATTTATAGTTTTCGCGTCGGGAAACGCGTCCTGTGCGTCGTTTCGTACAAGTCTCTGGTCCACGCCAAGGCCGGTTTCGTATCGACTAGGTGCCACAGTGCGCCGCCGCGCCAGGTCTTCACGATGGGAGGGTGAAAGGCTGTTTAATAGGTCCTCACGCCCAACCCCTCGACCCTCCCGAAATCGTCCACGTCCCTCGTGACCACCGCTTCGCCCTCTTCGAGCGCTATACCTGCGATGAGGATGTCCACAGGATCGATCCTCCGCCCTCTCCTGATCAGGGCACCAGATATCCTTCCCGCGCGCAGGGCATGGCGCGATTCCAACCCGATCGACGGGAAGCGATCCAAGGTGTCTCTCAGATTCTCCCACTCACGAGGAGGATAACGAGACCGCTCGACGCCCTCGACGAGTTCGAAGTATGCAGGGGTCGGGATCCTCAGGACGTCCGTCCCGCTTTCCAATTCGTCTAGAAGCCCCAAAGCGGCAAAATCGCCGCGCAGGATGTCGATGACGAAGCTCGTGTCGAGGATCACGTGCGACGCCTCTCGCGACGTAGGTCGTCCGGCGCCGTCGTTTCGCCCTCCGGAAGACCCAGCTTTTTGACCCTCGCCTCAGTCCGTTCTTGCTTGTTCATCTGGACGGCCTCGGCGAGCGCTTCGGCCTCCTTTGGAGAGATGAACTTCTGTAGGTCGCGTAGCGAAGGTTTGTGGGCCAGGCGGCGGATGACGTCGCTGAACGACTCGCCGGCCCGCTTCTCTTTGGCAAGCAGTTCGTATGCGTCGTCCGCGACCGACAACGTCTTCGTTCCCATGCATCCGTGTATGTGTGGTCTGTGCATATTATCTCTTCGAGAACCCTGCCAAAAGTCTACATCATCATTATATACTCACAGCCGTTCCCGACGAACCAGCAAGGCGTTTTCATGAAAGAATACAAAACAATCACCGAAATCGCAGGACCCCTGGTGTTCGTCGAGAAGACCGACCCGGTCGGCTACGGCGAACTGGTGACCATCAAGCTCCCGGACGGCGCGATAAAGCGGGGGCAGGTGCTCGACACGTCCGACGACCTCGTCGCCGTGCAGGTGTTCGAGGGGACTTCGGGCATCAACCGCGAGGCGACCGTAAAGTTCCTCGGCGAGACTATCAAGCTCGCGCTCTCGAAGGACATGTTGGGCCGGGTCCTCTCCGGTCGCGGCGCCCCAAAGGACGGGGGCCCGGAGATCATCCCGGAGAAGCGCACCGACATCATCGGGGCGGCCATCAATCCGTACTCTCGCGAATCCCCGTCCGAGTTCATCCAGACGGGAATCTCCACGATAGACGGCATGAACACGCTCGTTCGGGGCCAAAAACTCCCGATTTTCTCCGGTTCCGGATTGCCGCACAATGAGATCGCCCTCCAGATAGCACGCCAAGCGAAGGTGCGGGGCGAGGGCGAGGAGTTCGCCGTCGTGTTCGCGGCGATGGGCATCACCAACGAGGAGTACCAGGCCTTCAAGGCGGACTTCGAACGCACGGGCGCCCTTCAGCGCGCCGTGTTGTTCGTGAACCTCGCCGACGACCCCACGATCGAGCGTTTGATCACGCCGAGGATGGCCTTAACGGCCGCCGAGTACCTCGCGTACGAGCACGATTACCACGTGTTGGTCATCCTCACGGACATGACCAATTACTGCGAGGCGCTAAGGCAGATCGGCGCCGCGCGTGAGGAAGTGCCCGGCCGCCGAGGCTACCCGGGTTACATGTACACCGACCTCGCGCAGATCTACGAACGCGCAGGCAAGATCAAGGGAAGGAAAGGCTCCATCACGCAGTTCCCCATCCTCACGATGCCCGGCGACGACATCACGCACCCGATCCCCGACCTCACCGGTTACATCACGGAGGGGCAGGTCGTCATCTCGCGTGAACTGCACAGGAAGGGCATCTACCCGCCGATCAACGTTCTCCCGAGCCTGTCGCGGCTAATGAACGCTGGCATAGGCGTGAAGAAGGATCACCACGGCAACGTCCGCGTCCTCACGCGTGAAGACCACAAGGCGGTCTCCGACCAGGTCTACGCAGGGTACGCTGAAGGAAAGGATCTCCGTGGCCTCGTCGCCATCGTCGGCAAGGACGCTCTCTCCGACCGGGACAAGAAGTTCCTGGAATTCGCCGACCTCTTCGAGGACAAGGTCGTACGCCAAGGCCGCGACGAGGACCGCGACATCGAAGCGACGCTCACGCACTTCTGGGACCTAGTAGGGACGCTACCGGAGTCGGCGGTCACGAGGATCGACAAGAAGTACATCGACAAGTACCACCCGCAGAACCGGGGCAAGGCCACGGTCTCACCGACGGCACGTTAACCTTGCCTTGGAAGCCGCCGAAAGCGTGACGGAGCCAGCTTAATCAGACGGGACGGCCATCCCGCCGCCGTGGACGAAACGGACTTCCGGATCCTGCAGGCCATGGGGTTCCAACCGTACACGCCAGAGCTCCCGCCCGCGGATGCCGTCCGCCCGTCGCGTCTTGCGCGTCGCGTGGGTCTCGGGGTCAAGGCGACGAAGGATCGCATCGCCCGCATGGAGTCGGCAGGTGTAATCGCCGGCTACTCTGCGTATCCGAACCTGCGACATTTCCCCCTTCAGTGGCGAAGTTTCCATTTTCGCGTTCCTGAGGAGCGCAAGGCTGCGTTCGTGAAGGCGATCGAGCCGCTCGACGGTGTCACGGGCTGTTTCCAGTTCCTGGGACGTGATGTGTGCGTGGACCTTTTCTTCCAGGACGATGCCGAGCGCGATCGCCGCCTGCGAGCCCTTTCGGGTGCGGCGGGTTCTTCGCCTTGGGAATTCTACGACAACTACCGTCCGCCAGCCAAACGCCCTTTGTCGCCCCTCGATTGGCGCATCGTGAAAGCACTGCGCCACGACGCCAAGAAACCGCTATCCGCGGTTGCAAAGGAACTACGTGTCACGCCACGGACCGTCCGGAACCGCTTCGAACGGATGATCGCCGACGGGAGCCTCTGGATCGTGCCGAACGTGGATTTCTCCAAGATTGCCGGGTTCGTGGCTTTTGGCCTGCTAGTGTATTTGCGACCTGATCCTCCGAATGCCGCGAAAGCGGCACGCAGTGCGATCGAGCCCTCGCTCATCCACGCTTGGGTCCCCCCGTCGAAGGAGCTTGGTAGCTTCGTCTACTTCCTTCGAGCGCGAACTACCGGCGACGTCGATTCGATTGCGGCTCGCGTGCGAGCTCTCGCAGGCGTAGAGCGGGTCGAACTTCTCATTCCCGCAGCTCGCACCATGAGTCTCTCGTGGCTCGACGAGGCCATCGACAGGCGCGCCGTAGGCGAGATTTCCGTTTCCGGGGCCTCGACGGACAAAAAGGGAAACTCCGAAGGCGAAGCGACCGTTGGTGCGCCCTCGGGCGCGCGACAGGCCAAAAAGCGTTGAAGTTGTAATGGAGATCTGGTAAAACATGCCAGAACTCAAACAAAGCCACGGATTGCGACAAAGTGCATGCGGACCGGAATGCGGTTTTCTCATCCGGAGCCCGGACGAAACCGAAGTCGTGCGCGTCGTGCGCGCTCACGTCAAGGATGCGCACGCGATGGAACTCACGGAGACCCAAGCGCGCGCCGCCGTCACGGCCGTACGGTAGTGAGAATCGTGGCCGCCCTGTCGAACGTCGCCTCCCACGAATTGGCGCACGGGAAGCCGCGCACGTTTCATGTGAACGGCACTACGTTGTTCGCAGAGGAGTTCGGACCAGCGGGAGGGATCCCCGCGCTTCTTCTTCCTGGCGGGCCCGGTTGCAGTCACGAGTACCTCAACCCGATCGCCACGCGCTTCGCCGACCGTCTGCACTCGTTCGTGCTCGACCCGCGCGGGTGGGGCAAAAGTTCGCGGCCCCCTCTCGCGACCATGACGCATGCCCAAATGGTCGATGATTTCGACGCGGTGCGAAAAGCACTGGGCTTCGACCGCTGGTTGGTGTTGGGGCACTCGTACGGCGGCTTCCTTGCCCTCGAATACGCGATCCGGATCCCGAATGCGGTGAGCGCTCTCACGCTCATCGGTAGCGGGAGTGCCATGGACATGGGCCACTTGGTGGCCAAGAACGTAACACGCCTCGCCCGCAAGTACCCCCAGGCGTACGAGGCCTTCACGCGTGGCGCCTATGAGGGCGAGAACGCGGACGCCGCGTACTTGCATCACATGCAGGCCGTGATCCCCCTGTTCTTCAAGGATTTCGATGAAGACGTCGCGGCACCCCTGTTGGCGTGCACCTTCTCGGCGCACGGCGACGAACGGATGTCCGCGGAACTCCGTGGGTACGATGTGACGGATGCGCTTCCCAAGATCGGCGCCCCCACTCTCGTCATCGACGGTGTCCACGACTTCATCTTGCCTCCCGAGCAGCAGAAGCGTCTTCATTCCGGAATCCCGGGCTCGCGACTGGTTCTCCTGGAATCGAGCGGCCACTTCCCGTTCCTTGAGGACCCTGCCGGCTTCGACAAAGCGCTGGGGCGCTTTCTCGACCAATCAAGCGGAAAGCCTTAGGCGGCGCCGCCCCTCAACCGTCCCGCGAGCCGAAGGGTCTGCTAGCCGGTCGTCGCATGGGGCCGACATCGACCCCTCGACGGCTCTCAGCGCCGCCGCCGTCATGGCGGTCATCCTCGGGGTCCCTTCGGCAGCGTCTAGGTCGTGGAGTTGAAGAACCAGCGGCGCGAAGCCGCGGCCTGAACGCGTTCGTTTTCATCGTTCCTACCCTGTCCTTGGCCAACGCATGTTTGGCGCAAAGCACGACGGTGACCGTACCAATGCCTTGAACTCTCAAAGAAGGATAATTAATGCCACACATCGGTTTCGGTGGCGACACGCTTGCCCGATGACGCCCCGCCTCGTGCCCCGTCGGAGACGCCGCCCCCGGCTCCTGCGCCGCCGCTCGATTGGAATTACCCCCACGCGAAGCCGCCAGAGGCGATCGATAATCAAGTCTTCTTCGGCACCCCACGCCCATCCACCGGAGATTCCCAATCGGACATCTTTGACGTGCCCAAGGATCCCCTGAGATTCGCGACGCTCTCCTTCGGTGTTGGCCTCTTGTCCGTGTTTTTTTCGGGGGCCGACTTCTACCACCAGTTGGTCTTCGTGGCGCCTATTTTCGAGGAGGCGTTGAAGTTCGGGGCGGGGCTCTTCATCGTGACCGCGTTGAGGATCCGGTCACCCCCCTTCAGGGTAGTGCTTGCCCTCTTTCCCGGCGCCGCGTTCGGCATCTTCGAGCATTACCTTACGTATTCGACGGAGGAGCCGCTGATCTATTTTTTCAGGATAGCCTTCCACTCGGGCACAGCCGCGCTCGCGATGGCGATGTGGTGCGCGTTGGAACCGCTACCGACCTGGCGCCACAGGTGGTTGTCGACGCTTCCCGGCACGCTCATCCATGCGCTCAATAATGTCTATGCGCTGCTCGTCGCCATCATCACGGTCATCGATGCGGTGATCACAGGGACCTCGTTCGCCGACGTACGCCCGTCTGGCGAGGCGATCATTGTTCCCCTGTTGCTGGCGGCGATCGCTCACGCCTGCGCTTGGGCCGTGGTCTACAAACAAGGACATTTAAGGGTCGTGGTCGTCTCGACGTTTCGTTGGAAGTTCTTCACATGAGCGGCGCAGGCGCCGCGGGCGTTTGGCCCTGGGTAACGAGTTCGGCCTTCCGTTGGTCGTAGCGGTCCCACACTTCGTTGACGGATTTCTGCAGTTTCGCGTATCCCACAAGCGGTCCGAGCAACAGGAGGAGGATGCCGACGGTGGTCCAAAGAAGGAATTCGACTCCAGTGATCGCCTTCGGCAGGCCAAGCCTCTCTCTCGCGTAGTTAAGGTTCTCGATGGCCTTGAGTTGGTAGAACCAAAGCACGGGGAAGACCACGAGTCCGAAGATCAGAAGGATGATGTTCTCATCGCGTCCCTCCTTCTTCAATTCGAACTGTTCGAAGATCTCGTTGTGGGCCTTGTAGTTCCAGTAGATGCTGTAAAGGCCCAGCGAAAGAATCGTGAACAGTAGCCCGCGCCCGAATCCCCGTTGCTTTCCCACCTTCGTCGGAAGAACCATGGCCAACAGAACACGTTTGAGAGAGATAAGTTCCGCGTACCCGAACCGAAGCGGCGTTTTATCAAGGGACTTGCCGCGTCCACATGGGACCGCAGAAACCCTTAAATCCCTGAGGAGAATCCCCGGCTGTGGCCATACGGGACATCAAACCCACCCGCTCTGAGCTCATCGAACTCAAGAAGCGGATCGCGCTTTCCGTCAAGGGCCACAAGCTGCTCAAGATGAAGCGCGACGGCCTCATCATGGAGTTCTTCAAGCTCTTGGAGGAGGCGAAGACCATCCGGCAGGAGCTCGTGCAGCGTTACGCGGAGGCCGCGGAGAAGATCGCGATCGCCGAGGCGGTCGAGGGGTCTGTCGCGGTGAAAAGCGCCTCATTCGCCCTCCTCAACAACCCGCAGGTCACGGTGAGCCGGAAGAACCTGATGGGTGTGGTCGTGCCCCAGATCCAGGCCACGCAGTTCAAGGCACGCCTGGACCAGCGCGGCTATGGTATCATCGGCACGAGCCCGCGTATCGACGAGGCGGCGAAAGCCTACGAGCGGCTCCTTGAGACGATCGTGCGCGCCGCGGAGGTCGAGACGGGGATCAAGAAACTCCTCGACGAGATCGAGAAGACGAAACGGCGGGTCAACGCCTTGGAGTTCAAGGTCATCCCCGAGTTGAACGAGACAAGGGCGTTCATCGCGTTCCGACTGGAAGAGATGGAACGGGAGAATACGTTCCGCTTGAAAAAGATCAAGGAGAAGGGCGCGGCGGCCGCGGAAGCGGCGGCTTAGGCGAGCCAAGATCGCCGTTCTCAGATCTTTAGAATCGGTTTTTTTGAGCGTGTGGGCCGATTCGAGTCCACCGATTCACTCGGACATCTGCGGATGCCCGCGTGTTTTGAAGGTGCGCTCGCCGTGTTGCAGCGATATACCCATGGTGGGAGATAAAGCGGTGCAGCACCCGTCTGGCCTGTCCGCGGTTGGTCACTTTCGGCGACCCCGCAATGAAAGCCCGCAACAAGGGCTTGCACGTGCTTCCTTTCAGAACGGTGCGGGCGGCAACTAGTTATGGATGAACGACGTAATTACGATGTAAGGCCTCACGCCGTTCTAGAGGCCCGCGGCAAGCCCGTGGTCGTGACCCGCCACGCCCGCGACGGAATGGTCGCCGAACGGCCGCCGCTTGACGGGAACGACGTAGGACTTGCTTTGGAGGAACCTGACCATGATGACGGAAAAACGGCGCAGAAGCGCATCGGGAAGCGGACGGTCATCGTCCGCTATCGGGAATCGGACGCGCAAATCGCAGTCGTCTCGGTCTCGGCGACGCGGCGCCGGCTTCGTGCCTGAATGCCTCAACCATGGAAAAAAGGCACCACGGATGCAGGAAGAGATCCTCTCCGTCCGTTACCCGGCGGGAGAGCTTCCCGCGAGGGGGTTCCGTTGCACGATCTGCGGTGAGGAGGTTTTTCTCCTCGCGGACGTGGGGATGCAAGACGACCTAGCTCACCGCTTGGGCCTTTTCGGCGTCGAGGACCGCCGGCGTCGTAAGCTCCAGCGCACGGGAAACAGCATCACCGTGAGCCTCGACCCTGCGATCTTGCGCGAGGTGATGCCAGGCGCCAAACCGGGTGACATCGTTATTGTCGGCCGACAAGGCGATAAGATTGTGATAACCGCCGAGTGATGGCTGGCCGAAACATTCGGCGTGACCGTGGTCGGCCACTGAACCAATGCCCTTCCCCAGTCCGGCTGGACTCCCAAAGATGCGTATCCGGATCAGTAGTGTGGCGACCGGCACGATTCCAAAAGCCTGAAAACATGGGGCGCTGCTTGGTCTGCACATGGCCGAGCTTGACCCCCCCACGTTGCTAAAAGCGGTCGCGGCCGTCGCCGTGATCTTCGGCGTCGCATTCGCAGTGCTCCAACTCCGGGCTGCCGAGCGTAAACGCCTCGACGCCGGGGCCCTGGCGGCTTTTCAAGCGTGGGACACGGCGAGCATGCAGCAGTTGGACATCGTCTACGCGCTTCCAGACTCGGCCTCTCCCGATCTCATCGAGAAGGCCGACGCCGACGTCCGGCAGGCCGCCAACGGCGTCTACCTTCGCTGCGAACCCATGGGTCTCGTGGTCTACCAGCGACTCGTTCCGTTGCGCTTGGTGAACGAGTGGGCTGGCGGCGCCATCCGTGTGTCGTGGAAGAGACTCCGGCCGTGGATCGAGGCCAAGCGCCGGGCGGCTGGGTCAGAGCGGCCCGGTGAATGGTTCCAATGGCTCGCAGACCTGTTGAGCGAGCTTCCGGCACGCGACGAGAAGGTCGGCGCTCAGGTGATCCACAAGGGTTGGAGGCCTTGAGATGGCCGAACTGGACGTGGCGACGGTCGCGAACGTCGCCACCGCCGGGGCGGTCGCGGTGGCGGTGTTCTTCGGCGCCCTCCAATGGCGCCAGTTCCGTTCTCAACAGCGCGACCGCGCGACCCTCGGGGTGATGGAGTCCTTCCAGCGCCCCGAATTCCTGAAGGCCCACACCGTCGTCTGGTCCATCCCGGACGGCGCGGACGGGCCGGCGATCCGGGCGATGGGGCCAAGCGTCGAAGAGGCCGTGCAGAGCATCAGCCACGTCTACGAGGTCATCGGGGTGATGGTGTATCGGCGGATGGCGTCCCTCGAGATCGTGCAGGACCTCATGGGGGGTGCCATAGTGATGGATTGGCGGCGACTGCGTGCGTATGTCGAGATGCTACGCGTCGAACAGCACCGCCCCAACGCGATGGAATGGTTTCAATGGCTTGCCGAACAATTGGAACGACGGAAACCCGCGTACAAGGAGACCGGCGCCCACACCGCCTTCCGTGACTGGAGGCCTTGAATGGCCGATCTCGATCTTTCGACGATCGCCAACGTCGCCACCGCGGCCGCCGTGATCGTCGCTCTTGCTCTCGGACTCTTGCAATGGTCGGCCGCCGAACGCAAGCGCCGCGATCTTGCGGCGGTCGAACTCGTCCGCTCGTTCCAGAGCGAGGCCTTCACGCGGGCGGCGCGCATCGTCGCGGAGCTATCGGAAGGCCTCACGGACGCCGAACTTTCCGCGCGCGGCCCCGAGACGGAGGACGCGCTGCTCTACGTCCACATGGCCTTCGAGAACCTTGGGCTCCTCGTCTACCGGCGCGTGATACCGCTCGACCTTGCAGCCGAGCTTATGGGCGGGTTCGCCGTCGCGTCGTGGAAGAGGCAACGCTCGCGCATAGAAGGGTTCCGGAGACGGCTGGGGTCGGAGAAGATGGGGGAGTGGTACCAGTGGCTCGTGGAGAGGATCGAGGCGCGCTCGGCGGCGATGCCGCAAGTCGGGGCCCATGTGAAGTACCGTGATTGGAAAGAGTAGCAAGGCTCAAGGCGGCATCTTGCGATGTCCACCCATGCTTGCCGCCCGATTTTTTCTTCTCATTGCGGCCGCACTTCTGTTGACGGGTTGCACGTCGCCCCCGGGGCCGCCGACCGACGACGGAGAGGATGAAGAGGACGCGAAGACGGGCGGTGAAGGGGACGGCGGGATCGTGCATTGGTCGACCCGTGCGGCGCTTCCTACGCCTCGAAGCGAGCTCTCTTGCGCGTCCATAGGCGACAAGGTCTACGCCGTGGCCGGGTCGGGCGAGGCGGGCACTCCTTCGACCGGCAGGAAAGTGGAGGTCTACGATGCGCGCTCCGACACCTGGAGCGCCGGTCCGGATCTTCCGGTGGCCGTCGACCATTCTTCGCTGGTCGCCCACAACGGCACCCTCTACCTGTTCGGAGGCTATGAAGGCGGTTCTCCGTCGACGATAGCCGCTTCATGGAAAGTCGCGACGGAAGCGGCCTGGCGGGTACTTGACGCGCTTCCCCGTGCCCGCGCCGCGCACGCCGCGGCCGTGGTCGAAGACAGGATCTACGTCGTCGGTGGCCTCGGCGCCTCTGGCCTCATCGGGGAGGTGGATGTCTACTCGCCGGACAGTGGACAATGGTCCGTCGCGCCGGCGTTACCAACACCACGCGACCACCTTTCGGCCGGATCCTTCGACGTCCGCCTGTTCGTCGCTGGAGGCAGGAAGGCGACGCTCTCGTCGAACCTCGACACGCTTCAGGTCCTCGACACGAGGTCGCTTGAATGGAAGGAGGCCGCGAGGATGCCGACGGCGCGGGGCGGTCTCGCGGGTGCGATGTTCGGGGGACTGTTCTTCACTCTCGGCGGGGAAAGACCCGATGGCGTCCACGCGGAGGTGGAGGTCTACAATGCGGGCCTCGACACGTGGGCCTCGTACACGAAGATGCCGACGGCCCGGCACGGGCTATGCGCCGCGGGGACATCGGAGGAACTCGTGGTCGTCGGCGGGGGCATTTCGCAAGCGTCGTCGCGGGATGCGTTCCATGTGGAAGCGCTGTCGTTCAGGCCACAATGAGCGGTCTCTACTCTCAACGCGGGGTTACCCCGTCCCGTCACGATTCCTTCGGGAACGTTCGCGTCTCCATCGACCGATGCAGGAACGCGGGGCCGCCAAGCCCTTGACTCAGGCTCCGGGCCTCCAAGTCGACGAACGCGGTCAGTGTCCGGGCCTGCAGAGATCTAAGGAATCGGCCTCACGCGCCGGCTGGGAGCGGTACCGGGTCGCTTGCGGCCACGGGCTCCGGTACCTCGTCGTAGAGCGAGCATAGTTCGTGCCAAAGATGAGACAGGCGGTACCTCTTCGCCCTCCACTCGCGCTCTTCGACGACGAGGCCCGCGCTTTTCAGTTTTGCAACGAGCCAGCTCACGGTGGCCACGGGCATCCGGGCGCTTTGCGCGAGGTCCTTTTGCATCAAGCCGGGGTTCCTCTCGATCGCATCGCAAAGCGATCTGGCGTTGCTCGTCCGCATGAGCGCCACGGCCGCCCGCAAGCGCCGCTGATGGGCGGTACGCTCCTCTGGAGGCGTCGATTCGGCGGCCCCCGCGGCGGCGAGGTCACCGCCGTTCTCGTAGATACGCCGCGACCGGCCGGATCTTTCGGACACGATGAGACCGCCCCGTTCGAGCACCCGCAAGTGGTAGATCGCGGTGGACCATCCCATCCCCTGGCGCCTTGCGAGCTCCTTCACATCGACGCCCGGGTTCCTTCGGATGAACTCGAAGACGGCGCGCCGGGCCTCGCTTGAGAGGACTTGCGAATTCGAGATGCGTGCGTAAAGAGGGATGATGAGGCCGACCTTCACGTGGTTGGAGGAGACTAGTAGCGCCGTCAGGGCGATGAGGCCGAGGCCAGTGGCACTCGTTGCGTCCGTGAGCCGCGCCGCGTCCTCCCCGACGGCCACGTGATCGATCGCACCCGCGGTCGCGATACGCATGGCGCCGTCGTCGTCGCCGGGCTTCGCGTCAAAGCGCATCGTGCCCGTGAGGACAAGGTCGCGGTAAGCCGATTCGGCGCTCTGGTCGCCTGCGGCCAATCGGCCGTAGGCGCGGCCGAGCTTAGCGGTCCCAGTGTGGTCCAACTGCATCGACGCCGCTTCGAGCGATCGAAAACCTTCGTTCCCTATCATATCGAGCCGGGCGCCGGTAAGCTGTAGGCGAAGGAACCCGTCGGGGGCCGAGTCTCCACCTTGAGACGCGCGGACCTGGAGTTGGTCGGTCGCGTTCTGGAGCGTCAGTGAGGTCGCCTTCACGAGCAGGTCGAAGTTCCCGCGAACGACTATGCGAGATGCCGTCCCTGAAAGAAGCAGGGCGCTGTCCCGGGGTTCGACCGTCGCCGTCGGTGAATCGACGATCGCCGAGTAGTCGTGGTACTCGCCGCCTTCGATCCTCATCTCGAAGTCCCAGGCGACCTGGTCGAAAGTGAGGCGCACGGGCCTATCCATCCCGCGTTCGGTCGTTGCGCCGTGCTCTTGAGAAAGAAGACCGTCGAGCACACCTCCGCGCTGGGACGCGGAAGTGTGCGCGGTCACGGATGAAGCGGTGAGGCTCACGAGGGGAGATTCGCCGGAGTACGCGATAGTAGGGTGGGAGGCGACGATGGTGGAGGCGCCATCGAGGTCCAGCGAATCCGCCTGGAACCGTCCGGAGGCGTCGAAGGCCGACGATAGGTTGGCCATCGACAAGACGATCAACAGGGCTGGTACGATTATCCCCTTGAACCTCACATCGGAAAACCCGCGTTGCGACCTATATAACCATATTGGCCGCTAGATTGTGGCGACGAGGCTGGAACGGCCCGTTCCCATGGATCGGAGGCGTCAGGCGGGCTTCTTGGCGTCACTGAAAAGGTGCCTCGAAAACGCCCGCAGTTCATCCAATCCCGTGACGTCCTTCTTTTCGAGCGGGACCTCGACGATGGGCACGTCCTTGATCTCCTCCTTCAACCAGTTGATGTAGTACAGGTTCATCTGCCGTCGCCGGTCCGAGAATTCCACTGTCGAGACGACCCGTTTCATTATCCGCGGATCGTAGCCGGCTTTCTCGACCACGGTCTTCAACTCGTCTTTCGTGTCCTCATCGGCGTTCAGTTCGAGGAATTCGTCCCTGAGGCTCCCGAGTTCGTCCGGCTGCACCTTGTTCACGATGATGTAACCGAGACTGATCCCGAGATCCTGCACCTTCGGTCGGAGTTCCACCGTTTCCTGAGCGGGCAATTGCTCGGGGAGCGTCACGATGTTGAGGACGGTGATCTTCGGATCGGTCAGCACCTTGTTGATCCGGTCGGCCTCCGCGCTGATCTCCTTGAACAGCTTCTCGAAGTCGATGTCGATCTCATGCGACTTCGAGCCCGTGAAGAAGCCGACTAGGCCGGCGCCGGCGTTCTTCAGTTTGGAGTAGAGCTGGTATGACTTCACCGCGATGACTATGAGGCTCGTCTCCTCGAAGAGGTCCTTGATGTTCTGCGGCGCCGCAAGGAAGGTCAACGCATGGCCTGTCGGCGCCGTGTCGATGACTATGCAATCGTATTTTCCCGCATCGCGCATCTCCATGAGCTTGCCGATGGCCAGGAGTTCGTTGAGGCCGGGCATGTTGTTCTCGACGTATTTGAACAACGGATGGCCGACCACGTCCTCCTTGTGCTCGGGAGCGTGCGTCTTCAACCAGTCCTCGATGACCGTGCGGGGATCCATCATCAAGGCGTGGAGGTTCGGGGCGATCTCGGCGTCCGCGAAGCCGACATCGACGCCGAGAGCGTCCTTGAGGCGTTTTGCAGGATCGACCGTGACGACGAGAGTGCGCTTGCCTTGCGACGCAAGCCACAACGCGACGGCCGCCGACGTTGTGGTCTTGCCCACACCGCCCTTGCCGGCGAAAATGATGAGATTCTTCTCGGCCAGGTTCATCATGGCCTTGGCAGCCCCGGGCTGTATTCGGGCGGCGAGACATTAATAGGATTCCATTTGGGTGCGATTGGGCCGGGGCGAATCTATATAAGGAGTCAGGCGGGCGTCGAAGGGCGCACTCATCTTGCTCAGAGGATCTTCTTGCCAAGCGCCGAGGTGATGAGACCCACCGCAAGGTCCCCCGTGCGGTTTTGGACATCCATGAGCGGATTCAACTCCACCAAATCCATCGACGTGACGACTTCCGTGTCCGCGAGTAGTTCCATCGCAAGATGCGCTTCCCTGAAGGTGAGCCCTCCGTGCACGGGCGTTCCCGTACCGGGTGCTTCGCTCGGGTCCACGAGGTCCATGTCGAAGCTCAAGTGGACGTGTTTGACTCCCTTCGACGCGATCTCTGCGGCCTCCTCCATGACCTTCTTGATGCCCATCTCGTCGATGTCTCGCATCGTGAAGACAGTCACCTTGGAGTTCTTCAGCAGCTCACGTTCGCGCTTGTCGAGGGCGCGCGCCCCGATGAGGACGGCGTTCTTCTCGACGGCTTTCGGGCTTATCCCGGCCAGGTTCACGACCTTGTCCGACCCGTAACCGAGGATGGCGGCGAACGGCATCCCATGGATGTTCCCGGTCTCCGTCGTCGCCGGCGTGTTGAAGTCGCCGTGCGCGTCCATCCAGATTATTCCGATCTTTTTCTTGGCGCGCGTTATCCCGGCGGTCGTCCCCATGGCTATCGAGTGGTCGCCGCCGAGGACGAGCGGGAAACGGTCCTTCGCCGCTTCCTTCGCCACCATGTCGGCGAGTTCCTCGCAGATGCGTACGATCTCGTCCATGTAAAGAAGCGACTTGTCGCGAACGCGCATCGCCTCGACGGTCGGCGTGTGGATGTTCCCAAGATCCGTCACCGTGTGGCCGAGGTTCTCTAGCTTCTGCTGGAGTTTCGCGGCCCGTATCGCGGACGGGCCCATGTCGGTGCCGCGGCGAGAAGCGCCGAGATCGACTGGTGCGCCGATGATGCTTACGTGCATGGGATGGAGGCGGTACGCCGGGGGGTGTTAATAATGGCTGTGAAAGGGGCGGGCAAGCAACACGGTCGCGCCCCTTTGTTGATTTGTTCGGTAAAGAAGTCGCGGAGACTCTCAGCTACCGGAGTGCGGACGTCCTTACCGTTGGAACACGGTTACCAGCCCGGCATCCGCGTTGCGACCATCTCGCTCTTCGTTATCTTGACTTCAAGGACGTAGTCCACGTTCGCTCCCAGGAACCCGATGACGCGCGCGGTCCATGCGCCCGGTTTCATGTTGCTGTCGATGTTCTTTTCGAACCTTTCGGGAACCGCTCCCGACGTCGAGGATGCGTCGGACACCATGTTTCCCTCGACGTCGTAGATCTCAAGGTCCAAATCCGGGACTGAAGTGGGCTGTACTGGGTTGTCGACGGTCTGCCCCTGGTAGTTGAGCGTGATGACGACATGGTTTGCGTTCGCTGTCACGTCGAACTTGTCGTTGTTGTACGTGACGCCTTCCGCGCCTTCAACGAGGTGACGTTCGAGGCCGTCCGCCAGGCCGTCGGCAGGATTGAAATAGAGCGGGTTCGAGCCCATGACGGTCCCCCTTATCTCGGAGACGAACGTCACGTTTTGCGTGACCATGGTCGGTCCCAAGGGAAGCGACGTCGGGTTCGTGTCCACGGGGGGCCCGCTGATGCAGCCGGAGGCGAGGACGATGCCGCCTATTGCCAGGGCCGCGAGAAACGTGCTTCGCGCCTTCATGGATAGTCTGGTTCACACCTTGGCTCACGGGTTTAAAGGTATTGTTGAACGAGGCGTGTCCGACTGCTGTCTAGCCGGCTGATTCGGTCCGGCCTTTTGCAAGAAGCTCGAATCAGGGCCTCCCATGTTTCCTCGCCACTCGTCGTAGATTCGTCTGAGCCTCCCCTAGGCGCGGACCACCGCGATACGGGGCGGCTTCGTCGAGAGATCGCTCCACGCCGCCCAGACGTGTCCGTCGGCTGCCACGGATAGTCCAGCGTAATCGTCGCCTACTTTGTACGTGCCATCCACACCGGCATCGGCTAGGAGGACCGTCCGCCATTCTCCGCCCGGCGGTGAGACGTAAAGCATCGCTCCATAGTGGCTATCGTTTCCAAACCGTTGGAGTGCATAGAGAGTGCCGTCCGTTCGCGCGGCGGCAACACCGTAACCGGTTTCCTCGCCTTGGGGCAGGCCATCGAGACGTACGGGTTCGCCCCACGTCTTCCCTTGATCCGCGCTCAAGACGCGGACGATGCCGCGCTCGCCTGAGATCATGAGCGCGACTTGGGCCATTCCGGAAGCGTCAGTCCAGAGCGCCGTGGGGTCGGCCACCATCATGTCCCCCGGGGTCTGCTCGTACGGGTGAAGCGGGCCTTCAAAAGTCTCTCCACCATCGCGACTGATGACGGCGCCAACGCCAAAGGAGCCCGCGGCATTGTCAAAATCGCGGGACGTGACCATGACGAAACCGCCAGGTCCGGCTGCCACTCGGGGCGCATAATGGCCGGCCAAGGGTTGTACCGTTCGCATGACCAACTCCATTTCGCTCCAGGTGGTTCCACCGTCGGAACTCTTGAGGAACCAGATCCCCTGCTGGACGAAGCACGGGGCGACACTACAAACGGGCGCGACGAAAAGTGGCGCGAAAACGTAATTCTGACTCACCACGTAGATCATCCCGGTGTCCGGAGCTATCGCCATGTCCATGAAGTCCGGCGCAGAGACGCCTGCTGGTCCGTCGGCGAAACGCTTGAAGTCCCATTTCACGCCGTCCTTGGTCGAAGCGAGTGTGAGCCCGTCGGAGACGCGCGTCCGCGTCTCAGGTTCCCGCGCCACCTCACCGTACATCACGTACGCGATCCCGTCGGGGCCGAAGCCCGCGATGCTGTCGAAATTGTAGCGGCCCTTTGTCAGGGGATTGGAGTCGAGGGCGGGGTCACGCAGCTCCGAGATCGCCCAATTTGCGCCAGCGTCGCTCGTCAATGCCGCAAAGATACGCGGAACGTCGAATTCGCCCACGCGCCAAGTCACGAGAACGGTGCCAGGGTTCCTGGGGTGCGTCGCGAGGCTCGCCTCACGATCGGCGTGGGAAGCTCCCGTGGGGTCGAGGAAAAGTGCACATACGCCCCCAGCGGTGCTGTTGAATTGCGGATCGCAGGTAGCGCCCGCAGCGGGGGCCGATGACCCGTCGGGTCCAGTCCCGGAACCCACAGCTCCTAGCGGGCCATCATCATCGGGCCCGGTGGGAGGCCCGGACGAAATGCACCCGGACACGCCAAGAAGAAAGGCAAGGCCGAGGACCCGCCACGTAGGACCCCATGGTCTCATCACGACTCGGGAGCCTCCAAGGTTCAAAAGGGTTGTGGACTGCTCCTTGTCTTCTTCGACCTCCCGAACGCCGGGAATCCTGCCTCTTAAGTATTGTTTACTGAGTCTATGGTCGCAATGCAGTTCAAGGATTCAGTCGCCGTCTGGGAGCGCATCGCGCCGTCCTACGCGGCGTCCCGACGCAAGCCGTGGCCGCAGGTGGAGGCGTTCATCGCGAAACTTCCAACGGGCGGCCTTTTCTTGGACCTCGGTTGCGGCGGCGGCCGGCACAGCGCCCCGCTGGCGAGGGCGGGGCGGGCGATCGCAGTGGATTCGGCGCGTGCGATGCTACATGAGGCGAGGACCGCGGCCGGCCGCGGCGGCGTATCCCCTCATTTGGTCCAAGCCTCGGCGACCGCGCTTCCGTTCAAGTTCGATCTCTTCGACGGCGTGATATTCATCGCCGCCCTCCACAACATCCCGGGCCGGTTCGAAAGGCGAAAGGCGCTCGACGAGCTGGCGCTCGTGATGAGGCCGGGATCCGAGGCGCTCGTCACGGTGTGGCTTCGACCCGCCTCCGTCCGAAACGAGGCGACAGAAGACGCAACCGGGCAGTCCCCTCTAGTCGGGGAAGCGGGCGACGCGATGGCGCCGTGGAACCACGATGGGCGGCGGGAGGAGCGGTTCTACCACTTCTATTCCGTGGCCGAACTCGACGAGGACCTGCGATCCGTAGGGCTTCGCGCATTGGAGGTCCGGGAAGAGACCATCGCCTCCGAGGACGCGTCGGACAACCTTTTCGTGCGCGTGGCCAAGGCGGAGGTGTAACGGGTCGTGCATCACGTCCAGGAGGCGAGACGCCTGCATGCGACTCTAGTTTCCTCTCCTGTAACCTTATGTACTCCCCCGTTCTTTTCCGCCCGTCCAAGGATGCGAACCCCAATCTATCCCCTTCATGCGAAGCTCGGCGCGCGCTTCGTGGATTTCGCCGGATACGACATGCCGGTCATGTTCACGAGCATCCTCGAGGAGCATGAGGCGGTGCGGAACGCTGCAGGCGTTTTCGACGTCTCCCACATGAGCAACGTGTGGCTGCGGGGCCCGGACGCGGCCGCGGCCCTTGGCAAGACCATGATGTGCGACGCGACGAAGGTCCCGGTCGGCGGCACGAAATATACCGCAGTCCTTCGAGATGACGGGACGATCATCGACGACCTCTACGTCTTCCGGCCGACCGAGAAGGATTATCACATCGTCCCGAACGCCGGGATGAACAAGGAAGTCTGCGACTGGATCTCCTCGAAGACGGGGACGAGAGTCGAAGACGTGACCACGGAGACCTGCATCATCGCGTTCCAAGGCCCCAAGGCAAAGGACATGATGGGACGAGTCTCCGGGTACGACCCCGCGCTCATCAAGCCGTTCCGTTGCGTCGACGCCCCGCGGCTCGGGAAGGGCGCGTTCATCAGCCGCACGGGTTACACGGGCGAGGACGGGTTCGAACTGTTCGTCCCGGCGGGAAGCGGCATCGGCATCGTGGAACGGATACTCGAAGCGGGAAAGTCACACGGCGTGAGGCCGTGCGGCCTTGGCGCCCGGGACACTTTGCGTCTTGAAAAAGGGTATTGCCTCGCCGGGCACGAGTTCGCCGCAGGTGTCACGCCGCTACAGGCGGGCCTCGACAGGTTCGTGAATTGGGACCACGATTTCATAGGAAGGAAGGCCTTGGAGAGGCAGAAGGCAGCGCTCCCGAACCGGCTTGTCGGTGTGAAAGTTAGCGGCCGCGGGATCCCACGCCAGGGGTGCAAGATCGTGGCCGGCGGGAAAGTCATAGGCACGCTCACAAGCGGCACGATGAGCCCCACTTTGAAAGTCGGCATCGGCCTCGGTTACGTTCCACCACAGCACACGGCACGGGGCACGAAAGTCGACGTGATGATACGCGATTCGGCGGTGCCGGCCGAGATCGCGGAGATCCCATTCCTCTGACCCTCAGGCCGAAGGCCCAAGGGGGAAAAGACACAAGAAGGCGGTTCACAAGAATGAGCGGCGGAAACGAGGTAAGGCCCGGCTTGAAGTACACGAAGGAGCACGAGTGGCTGAAAGTGGAAGGCCACAACGCACGGATCGGCATCACCGATCATGCGCAGCACGCGTTGACGGACGTGGTCTTCGTGGAGCTTCCGAAGAAGGGGAAGAAGGTCAAGACGGGAGAGACGCTGGGTGTGGTCGAGTCGGTGAAATCCGTGTCCGACATCTTCTCGCCGGTCGCCGGGGAAGTCGTCGAGACGAACGGTCCCCTCGAAGACGATCCGGGCCTCATCAACCAGAAGCCCTACGACGACGGATGGTACGTCGTCATCAAGATGAACGACCCGAAGGAAGCGGACAAGTTGATGACGGGCGACCAGTACAAGGCGTCGCTCCAATCGCATTGAGGCAGAAGGATGCGATCCATGCGGAACAAAAGAGTCGTGTCCTTCGGGTCAGGTTAAGACATGCACTACATGCCAAGCGCCAAGGTCGAGGAACAGCTCCTGAAGGAGATTGGCCTAAAGGACGTCGAAGAGCTCTTCACGGACGTTCCGCGCTCCGTGCGCGCCGACCTGGACCTCGCGCCGTCGATGAGCGAGATGGAGGTGAAGGCGACGGTCGAGGGCATCCTCGGGAAGAACCGCCACTTCGGCTCCTGCCCGTCGTTCCTTGGCGCCGGCATCTACCCCCATTACGTGCCGTCTGAAGTGAAGTTCGTCCTTTGGAGGAACGAGTTCCTCACCAGCTACACGCCTTACCAGCCCGAGGTGTCGCAGGGGTTCCTCCAGGCGATGTTCGAGTACCAATCGATGATATGCGAACTCTACTCGATGGATGTGGCGAACATCTCGATGTACGACGGTGTATCCGCGTGCGGCGAGGCGGCGCTCATGGCCGCAAGGTCAAGCGACGGCGACACTTACCTCGTGCCGAAGAACCTCAGTTGGGAAAAGAAGTCCACGATCGAGAACTACCTCAAGGGGACCGGCATCCGCGTCGAGGAGTACGCCTACGACGGCAAGACCGGTCAGGCGGATCTCGCCGATCTCGAACGCAAGATGACCTCCAAGGTCACGGGTGTCTTCATGGAGAACCCGAACTTCTTCGGGTGCTTCGAATCGAAGGCAGACACCGTGAAGCCGATCGTCTCCGCGAAGAACCCGGACGCGCTTTTCGTCGTCGGAGCGAATCCGATGTCCCTAGGCATTGCGAAAGGCCCCGGGGCATACGGCGCGGACGTCGTCGTCGGCGAAGGCCAGGTCTTCGGCCAGGGGATGAACTTCGGCGGACCAGTGCTTGGGATACTCGCGGCGACGGGTGAACTCGCGCGGCGCATGCCTGGCCGGATCGTGGGAGAGACCAAGGACGCAACTGGTCAGCGCGCCTTCTGCCTCACGCTCCAGACGCGGGAACAGCACATCAGACGTGAGAAGGCGACATCCAACATCTGCACTAACGAAGGCATGAACGCGCTCGCGGCCGCCTCGTATCTAGCGGTCGTAGGAGGTAACGGCCTTCGGAAGGTATCGGAGATCAACGCGAGCCGCGCGAAGCGGCTCTCGAAGGCGATAGGCGCCATCCCCGGTTTCAAAGCGCCCCTCTTCAAAGGACACCATTTCAACGAGTTCGTGGTCCAATCGAAGGCATCGGTCGCAAAGGTGCAAAGACTCCTTCTCGAGCGGGGACTCCATGGAGGCCTCGACCTCTCGAAGCGCTTCCCCGAACTTGGTAACGCCAGTCTCTGGGCCGTCACCGAGATGCACGCCGAGGCGACGCTCGAGACCCTCGTTTCCACGTTGAAGGAGGTGCGAGCGTGAGTCCCGGCGAAGTACGGGAGGCGCCCCGGGGCCACCGTCAGGCGCTCTGGGACGAGCCGCTCCTTTTCGAGTACAAGGATGAAGGGGAAGGCTTCAGGTTCCCGGACGAGAGGATAGAACCGGACCTCGTCCCTGCGAACCTCCGCCGTGACGCCGTGGCCATCCCGAACCTCACGAAACTCCAGATGATGCGCCATTACGTGCGCCTCTCGCAGAAGAACTTCGGCGTCGATTCGGGCGTTTACCTCCTCGGATCTTGCACGATGAAGTACAACCCGAAGTTGAACGAGGAGCTCGCCGTCCACCCCGCGGCGTCCGACATGCATCCGTACCTCTCCGAGGACGCGTGCCAGGGCTCTCTCGAGGTCCTCTACCGCTTGCAGGAGGCTTTGAAGAAGGTCTCCGGGATGGACGCGGTCTCGCTCCAACCGGCGGCCGGGGCGCAGGGCGAGTACACTGGTGTTCTCATCGCGCGCAAGTACCATGAGACGCGCGGCGACGAGCGTGACGAGATAATACTCCCCGACTCGGCGCACGGGACGAACTTCTCGTCCGCCGCGATGGCCGGGTTCAAGGTCATCGAGATCCCCTCCACCAAGGAGGGGACGGTGGATGTCGATGCATTGAAGCAAGCACTCGGGCCCCGTACGGCGGCCTTCATGATCACGAACCCCTCGACGCTCGGCATATTCGAGGACAAGATCCTTGAGGTCGCCAAGGCCGTCCACGCGGCCGGCGCGCTTCTCTACTATGACGGAGCGAACCTGAACGCGATCATGGGGATAACAAGCCCGGGCGCCATGGGTTTCGACATCGTCCACATCAACACCCACAAGACGCTCTCGACGCCCCACGGCGGCGGTGGACCCGGGGCAGGGCCCGTTGGCGTGAAGGCACACCTCAAGGATTTCCTTCCGGTCCCGATGATCGTGAAGCGCGGCGAGACCTACCACCTTGACTACGACCTCGCGCACACGATAGGGAAAGTGCGCGGCTTCTACGGGAACTTCGGGATATTGCTACGAGCCTATGCGTACATCCTAGCGAACGGCGGCGACGGTCTCACGCGCATAAGCAAGATGGCGGTGCTCAATTCAAACTACATGAAGGAGAAGTTGAAGGGCACGTTCGAGCTTCCCGGGAAACCCTTGCGCAAGCACGAGTTCGTCCTTTCCGCACGTAAGCTTCGGGACGAGAAGGGGATCCGCGCTTTGGACATCGCGAAGCGCCTCCTCGATTATGGTTACCACGCGCCCACCATCTACTTCCCGCACATCGTCGAGGAGGCCATCATGATCGAGCCCACGGAGGCGGAGACAAAGGACGACCTCGACCGCGTCATCGAGACGTTGAAGACGATCGCCGCCGAGGATCCGGAGCTCGTGCGCACCGCGCCCCACAATACGGCGGTCGCGAGGGTGGACGAGGTGGGGGCCGCAAGGACGCCCATCCTCAGATGGTCCCCCGCTGCGCAAGTGGAAACGGTGTTTCCACGGCGCGGCGGACCGAAGGACGGTCCGCCTGCGCCTCGCTGACCTGGTCAGCTTCGATCGCTCGGAACCCCATCTTGAGATGGCGGTCAGCCTAGCCTCGGTCCCTTCGGTGGCCTTCGGTCGCCAAACAGGGCTCACTGCGCCGCGCCGTGAAGCGGATTTCCCATGGGCGCGAGAACTTCTTTACCCGTCAAGCGCTTCTTGCGCCCGTGCCCCGCCGAATCGGCCTCATCGTGAACCCAATCGCCGGCATGGGAGGAGCCGTGGCGCTAAGGGGGACGGACGGGCAGGCGGACGAGGCCCGTAAGCGCGGCGCGGCGGCGCTATCTCCCCGACGAGCCGAGGAGTTCGTCCTGGCGCTTCGTTATGACGTGGAGATCGTGACTTGCGCCGGTGACATGGGCGAGCGCGTCTGCGACGACGCTGGCCTTTCCTGCATGATCGCATACACGCCCCGAGATCCCTCTACGGCGCAGGACACCACCGACGCGGCGATCGCATTGAAGGAGTTCGGCGTCGACCTCATCGCGTTCGTCGGCGGCGACGGGACGGCGCGCGACGTCTTTCGAGGCGTTGGCGCGTCGATCCCTATCCTTGGCGTCCCTTCGGGTGTCAAGATGTTCAGCGCCGTCTTTGCCGAAAACCCGCGCATCGCGGCCGACATCGTCACGGCGGGCTCATTGCCGGTCGAGCGGGAGATCGAGGACATCGACGAGGACGCTTACCGGCGTGACGAATATCGGGTCCTGCATTTCGGTTTCGCGCTTGTGCCGGCACATCCCGGGGTGCAGGCGGGGAAATCCGGATTCGACGCGGGCGGAGACGTGGATTCGGTGGCGAGAGCGGTCGTTGCCGAACGGGAAACGGGTGTCACGTACGTGCTTGGGCCTGGGACGACCCTTGCCGCGGTGAAGCGTGCCCTGGGAGTCGAGGCGACCGTGCTAGGCGTCGACGTCGTCCGCGATGGGAAGGTGTTGGCAAAGGACGCTGGTGAGCAGGGTATCCTCGCCGTCACGCGCGAGCCGGCGCGGATAATAGTCAGCCCCATCGGGCGGCAGGGATTCATCCTGGGCCGCGGAAACCTTCAACTCAGCCCCCAAGTGCTACGCCGTGTCGGGACCGGAAACGTCCACGTGGTGTCGACGTGGGAAAAGCTACACGCCCTCGACGCGCTGCGGATAGACACGGGCGATGCCGCGCTCGACGCGGCTTTCCCGGATTACATTAAAGTGCTCGTGGGCCCTGGCCAGACAAAAATGATGAGGGTCCATCGATGAGCGACGTGGAGACGGTCGAGGCTATCTGGCATGGGCCGAAGAAGGTGGCGCTTTCGGCCCGCGAGCACGAGATGATAGCGGATAAGCCCGTGGCGAAGGGCGGGACGGAGAAGGGCCCGATGCCGAGCGAGATCTTCCTTGCAAGCCTCGCCGCCTGCGAATCGATGTCGTTCATGCGCGTGGCAGAAGCGCGGAGGGTCCCCATCTCGGGCCTCAAAGTCACCGCTTCGGCGCATTTCGATGAAAAGGGCTTCATCGATTCCATCGAGTTGGTCTACGCCACCAAGACGACGGCGCAAGAAAGGGACGTCGCGAAGGTCCTGGAACTGGCCGAGAGATTCTGCACGGTGAAGGCGCTCGTCAAGCACTTGCCCGTGAAGTCCACCATCGCGATCGTACCGTAGCGGGACTCACCCATCGGCGCGACGGCGAAAACCGCGGCCGCGTGCCGGAATCCGAGTTTGCGAATACACTCTCGCCAAACATGGACTTGTTGCAGATTTCAACTTTGGGTAAACATATAAACGGGGTCGGTATTGAGGAACGGGAGGCTGCTACCCCTGACGCTCACGGAGGTCGTCTACAAGATCAAGAGCAACGATAATCTTCTCTGCCAGGCGACGGAGAAGAGCGACGACCTCAAGATCGTCACGAACCAGATCTCGTACGAGCGCGAGGCGCGTAACGCGAGGTTCCTCGTCACGGTGGTCGGTGACGACGCCCACACGAGCGAGGTGCTACAGGTCCTTCCGAAGCTTTTCGACAGCGCCGACGTGGTCGCCCGCACGAAGAACTCTGTGGCCGTGCGCGCTAGCGCATCCCTGCAGAAACTCATCGACACGAAGAACCCGAGTGCCTTCTCGCTCCAATACTTCAACGACCTCGCAATAGTGCACCCTTCGGTCGTCAAGGGCGGGTATTACAACACGCGCGTCATCGTCGTCGGGAAGGTGGACCTTGCGGAGCTACTCGCCGACTACGAGAAAGGGGCGGCGAGCGGCCTCTGGGACGACTTCAAGCTCATCCGCATCGACGATTTCGACCCCGAGCAGCAGGTGACGGGCGCTTTCATCGAGAACCTCACGGCAAAACAGCTCGAGGTCATCAAGACGGCGCTCGCACTTGGCTACTATAACACGCCGCGAAACATCACCCTGGACAACCTCTCGGCGATCTTCGGCATCTCGAAGGCGGCCGTCCATAACAGGTTGCAAGCGGCCGAAAGGAAAGTCATCAGCAAGTTCTTTTCCTGAGGCCGAGTGGGACGCCAAGCGTTCCACTGCGGCGGAGCGCAAAGTCATCTCGAAGTTTTTCTCGTAAGCTCCGACCCGTGGAAGGCGTAGCCTTCCACCAGGGCCGAAAGGAAAGTCATCAGCAAGTTCTTTTCCTGAGGCCGAGGGGAGGCGAAGCCTCCGCCACCGCGGAGCGAAAGGTCGTTTCCAGGTTCTTTTGGTCGAGCGCCGCCGGGTCGACGCGGAGCGTCCACCACGGTCGAACGAAAAGTGATCTCGAGATCTTCTTCTTGAGCCCGCGGGGTCCTCCACATTGGTCGCGACCGTCCGGCACGTCCGGGGTCGCAATCAAGGCAGGGACGGCCGGGCGGCGCCCGGGAACTCTAGAAGACGTGATCGACCCTTTCGCTTTCTTGCGTTTCAACCCAAGCGACGCCGCTTGCGTCCACGGGAGCGTTGCCGGAGCGCGTGCGGTGTCCAACAAGCGAGGATGTTGAAGTTCGCGCGCACGTACGGGTATCGGAGCCTCCGGATGGAGTCGGAGGGCGGGTCCATCCCGCTCTGTCAAGAAGGGCCAGGAACGGGATTTGAACCCGTGTCGAGGGATCCACAGTCCCTTAGGATAACCAGCTACCCCATCCCGGCCGTCGGGACACCCCTTCACGAGGTGTGGTGGGTGACCGCACTAAAGTGGAACCCTTATAAAAATCATCTGGGCCGGCGAGGGTGCTAGCGGCCCCAGCCTCTTCCCTTCGGTGCCACCTTAAGCCCGACCGTCGTGCCCATGACGAACACGATCGTCGCAAGAAGTGCTGAAAGCGTCACGGAGAGGAAAAGCTCCACGAGGCGGGACATGATGAGGCCCATTTCGACGCGTTTCAACGCCTCCTGGATGTTTTCGTAGGATTGGGCGGCAAGCAGCATGCTCACTAGGATGAAGACGAGTATGAACGCGGTCTCGGTCTTGAGGCCCTTTTTGAGGGCGTATCCGGCGATGACGCCTGCGAAGAGGAAGGGGACTCCGAAGTACATCATCAATTCGACGTTTATTCCGTCGACTGGCAGTGCCATGTGTGCATCCCATGGGTTCTATTTTTTACTTTATATGTAAACCCGTCGATTTCGGTTTCAGGCCTCCCGATGGCCATTTGTACGTATAAGTACGTACTCGGACGGGCATCGGTCAAGAGGTCGGAGGCCGTTCTCCTCCCGATGCCACCGAAGAGCGCCCCGTACTACATGGACGCAAACCTTCACGCGTACATCGAGGAACACGCTGGTGAGGACGACGTGCTGCGCTCCGTGCGCCGATATGCCCGCCAGAACCGGCTCCCATCGATCACGCCCGCGGCCGGCCGGATGCTCCAGATACTCGCGCGCGCCGTCCAGGCGAGGCGCATCTTGGAGGTAGGGACGTGCACAGGCTACTCGACCATCTGGCTCGCCCGGGGCCTCGCCCGCGCTGGCAAGGTCTACGCGTTGGAGATCGACCCGAAGTTCATCGCGCTTGCAGCCGAGCATGCCGAGAGGGCGGGTGCGCGAAAACGGATCGAGTTCAAGGAGGGTTTGGCCGCCGAGACGCTCAAGACACTCGACGCCGGCTCGTACGACCTCGTTTTCATCGACGCAGACAAGGAGAACTATCCGACGTATTTCCGGGAAGGTCTGCGGCTCCTACGAAAAGGCGGCATCCTCGCCGCCGACAACATGTTCTGGGGCGGCGACGTGCTCGACGCAGCCGTCAAAGACGAGGGCACACGGGCTCTTCGCGAATACACCCGCCTCGCGACGCAAGACGACCGCCTCCTGACGATTCTCTCGCCGCTCGGCGACGGACTTGCGGTCTCCGTGAAAGTCGCATGACGGTCGATCGCCGAACATGTGACGTGCCTCGCGCGCAGTATTTGACGCACGTCCCGAACCTATTTGTAAACGCAACGCCTATGACATGAAACCCAGCGGGGCCCGTAAAGCGGGGGCAATGGTGGTTCGTATGGTGAGGATCGAGAACAGGGTGATGATAGAGGCTCCGGTGGAGCGTGTCTGGAACGCAGTGTCGCCCCCGGGGAACCTGAAATTCCTCATGCCGGGGATCGTCGACTCGCAAGCTGCGAGTAAGCCTAGAGCCGGTCTCATGAAGCTCGCGTTGACGACGGACGACAACCGGCACTACGAGGCGAAGCTCGTCGAATTGAACCCAAGGCGCGACATCACGATCAAGGATTCCGACGGCAAGCAGACGAAGTGGCATTTCGAGGAGACGCCGCGGGGCGTCCTCGCGATAAACATCATCATGGGCGACATCCCGCAAGCAAGCATCGCCGGCTTGAAGAGGGCGTCGCTTGAGAAGATGATCAGCCTGAAAGAGCGCGTCGAGTAGGGACGCGTCTTTACGAAGCCGTTGGCAGGCCGCGCTTCAACCGTCGCCCGGGTGGTTCCATTCCGACATGAACTCCCGGTAGAAACCGCGCAACCGCTCCTGACGCACCTTCGCCTCTTGTTTCGCTGCGGCGGTATTGAATTCGTCCGGGGTCAACCGCATCAGTTTGTCGGCGAAATGTTGGAGCGTAGAATCGTCGCTTCCTTTGCCCTTCGTGTAGATGCGGTTCTCGATGAGATCCTCGCCGTCCCACATGGCGCGCCTGTTCATGCCGCCGAATGAGAAGGCGCGGGCGACACCGATGGCGCCGATGGCGTCGAGTTTGTCCGCGTCCTGGAGCACTTGCGCCTCAAGCGAGCAGTCGCGCTTTCCCGGTGGCCGAAAGGAGTAATCCGCGACCCGGTCCACGCATTCAAGTACCCGGGGATGCCAACGGACGGGCACGCCCGTTTCACGAAGGACGCGGGACGTGAGGTCCTGGACGCTTTCGTTTCGTAGGCGCGGCGGGATGCGGTCGAGGTCATGCGCGTAGGCCGCCACTGTGACGATCCGCGGATCCGCCTTCGCTTCCATCGCAAGCCATTCGGCATTCGCGGCGACGCGGTCCAAATGGTGGATGTCGTGCGCGGGGTCGAGAGCGCCCTCCATCATCGGCGCGACCAGTTTCCGGACAAGGAGGGGCAGTTCGTCCATCAACGGGCGCCGCCGTCTTCGGCCGCCGCTCCCGCCTTGTCCTTTCCGTTCCCGCCAAGCGCGTGGGCGATTATCCCGATGGGGTCGTAATACCGGTCCGCGACGCGCTCCTTCATCGGGATGATGCCGTTGTCCGTGATCTTGATGTGTTCCGGGCAGACGTCGGTACAGCACTTCGTGATGTTGCAAAACCCGATCCCCGCTTCCTTCTTCGTGAGGGGCACGCGGTCGACGCCGTCCTTAGGATGCATCTCGAGTCCGGCGATGCGGATCATGAACCGCGGACCGTAGAAGCCGCCTTCAAGGGACGGGTCCGTCGCCTTTTCGGCGTCGCGAAGCACATGGCAGACGTCCTGGCAGAGGAAGCATTCGATGCATTTTCGGAACTCCTGCACGCGGTCGATGTCGCGTTGCTGCATGTTGAACTCGCCCTTGAGGCGTTCGGCAGGCGTCAGGGCCTTCGGCGTGAGAGGCGGGATCCGCTTGTTCACCCGGTAATTCCAGGAGACGTCGGTGACGAGGTCCTTGATCCCCGGAAAGGACTTGATGGGGGCGACCGTGATGGGCGCGTCAGTGGGGAGCGAATCGAGCCGCGTCATGCACATGAGGCGAGGCACACCGTTAACCTCGGCGCTACAGGAGCCGCATTTGCCGGCTTTGCAGTTCCACCTGACGGCGAGGTCGTTGGCCTGGCTTGCCTGGACGCGGTGGACGGCGTCGAGGACGACCATGCCGACCTCGCGCTTTATCTCGTAGTCGACGTAGAATCCTTTTCCGCCTTGCCCACGCCAGATCTGGAGCCGGACGGTCGGTGGCCCGGCGCTCGAATCACCCACTTTCGCAGTGCTCACGGGGCGCCACCCGCCTGCGTGGATACGTCTTCAAGCTTCGAAGTGATTATCCGCTTGGCCTCCTCGCTCCAACGGGGAAGCGGTTCGAGGACCGTGGTCATTCTATCCCCGGTCTTCCTCGAGACGACGTTCACCGTTGCCCATTTGGATTCGTCCGTCTTCGGGAAGTCGTCTCGCGTGTGGGCGCCGCGGCTCTCCTCTCGTGCCAAGGCGCTGCGCGTTATCGCCTCCGCCATGACCAGCATGTGACCGATGTCGAGGCTTGCATGCCAGCCCGTGTTGTATTGACGGTTCCCGAAGGCGCCGGCGTTGCGGGCCCGGGATTTCAGCTCCTCGATCTTCTCAAGGGCCGTCTTGAGCTCGTCGGCCGTCCGGATCATGCCCACGTACTCGTGCATGGTCTCGCGCAGGCTCTCCTGGATCGTGAACGGGTTCTCGCCCTTCGGCCGCTCGAACGGGTCGAGCGCCTCGGCGACGGCCGCCTCCGCGAGCGGAGCCGGGGGCTTCGTCGCCGGATGCTCCTTGGCCCACCGGGCGGCGTACTCGCCGGCACGTTTTCCGAAGACGAGGAGGTCGGAGAGGCTGTTTCCCCCCAGGCGGTTCGCGCCGTGAAGGCCAGCCGCGCATTCGCCCGCCGCAAAGAGCCCGGGCACCGTAGTCATCGCGCTCTCGGCGTCCACACGGATGCCGCCCATGTGGTAGTGCATCGTGGGCCCCACCTCCATCGGTTCTTTCGTGATGTCGACGCCTGCGAGCTCCATGAACTGATGGTACATCGAGGGGAGTTTCCGCTTCACGTATTCGGGGTCCCGCCAACTGATGTCCAGAAAGGCGCCGCCGCGTGGCGAGCCACGACCGGCCTTGACCTCCGCGCGGATGGCCCTTGCCACCTCGTCGCGTGTCAGGAGTTCCGGAGGACGCCGGGCGGTCTTGTCGCCTTCAAGCCACCGTTTCGCCTCCTCTTCCGTGTCGGCGGTCTCTTTGGCGAATAGCGGTGAGATGTACTTGAACATGAAACGTTCGCCCTTGTTGTTTCGAAGCACCCCGCCTTCGCCCCGCACCCCTTCCGTCACGAGAATCCCGGCAACACTCGGGGGCCAGATCATCCCCGTGGGGTGGAACTGGATGAACTCCATGTCCATGAGGTCGGCTCCGGCCTCGTAGGCGAGGGCCTGGCCGTCGCCCGTGTATTCCCACGAGTTGGAGTTGATCTTGTAGGTCCTGCCGACACCGCCCGTCGCAAGCACGATCGCCTTCGTGTTGAAAAGGTGGAACCGGCCGGTCTCGCGCTCGTAGGCGAGACAAGCCGAGATCCGGTCGTCGCCCTTGAACAGCTTGACGACCGTGTATTCCATGAATACGTCTATCCCGCTGTGGACCCCCTTGTCCTGGAGCGTCCGGATGATCTCCAATCCCGTGCGATCGCCCACGTGGGCAAGCCGCGGGTAGGCGTGGCCGCCGAAGTTGCGCTGGTTTATCCAACCGTCCTTCGAGCGGTCGAACACCGCGCCCCATCGTTCGAGTTCGCGGATCCGCTCCGGCGCTTCCTTCGCGTGGAGTTCCGCCATCTTCCAATTGTTGAGGAACTTCCCGCCACGGCACGTGTCCCTGAAGTGCACCATCCAATTGTCACGCGAATCGACGTTGGCAAGGGCCGCCGCGGCACCACCCTCGGCCATCACGGTATGCGCTTTCCCAAGGAGCGACTTGCAGATGATTGCCGTCTTCGCGCCCCGCGCCGACGCCTCGATCGCGGTGCGTAACCCAGCGCCTCCCGCTCCGACGACCACGACGTCGTAATCGTGAGGATTGAAGGAGCTCAAAGGCGGCACCTCGATTCGTCAAACGCGCCCGCATGGTCCATGGGTGTGGGGCCCGCCCGTGTTTCGCCGATGCGCATCATGCCGGCACCCCGAAGACGGTGGTGACGCCGCTCGAGGCGACGTAGCGGATGTAGAGGTCGGTGAAGGCGACCCACAGGAGTGAAACCCACGCCCATGCCATGTGCCGGCCGTTGAGGACCGTCACTTTCGACCAGAGACCGTAACGTATCGAGGACGCGGCGTCGCACGAATAGCAATCCAGTCTTCCCCCGACGAGGTGCCTGAAAGAGTGGCAACCCAGGGTGTAGCCGGAGAGGAGGACGGCGTTTCCTAGCATTATCGCGGAGCCGAGTCCGAAGTACATGCCATTTGGCGTGAAGATGGATTTGATCGCGTCCTCCCAGTTGAAGACGAGGACGATGAGCGCCAAGTAGAGGAAATAACGGTGGAGGTTCTGGAAACTGAGGAGCCGGCGCTCGCCACGGTAGCCTTTTCCGGTCGTCCCCTCGACGGCACAACCTGGAGGTTGTCCGGCGAAGCCGCGGTAGTACGAGCGCCTATAATAGTAGCATGTGAAACGGAATCCCGCGGGGATGGGAAGAAGCACCGCAGCTGGGTACGTGAGGAATTGACCGAAGATGGGGATCGCGACGAGGATCCCGGGCACTAGGAACGTGAGGTCGGGGTTCCCGAACGGGGTCGCGTAGTGGTAGAAGCCGTTGTCGGCCACGTAGAAGGCGTTTTCGAGTACCCGCAAAGTCGCGTAGACGACGAACCCGCCGAGGACCGTCACGATGAGCGCTGGTTCGAGCCACCAGGCGTCTCGCCGCATCGTCCGGTTTCCCCAAGCGCGCGTGCGTACCGCTTCGGCTGCCATGGCGTCCAGCGTCGCGAAGCGAAGCGTGGGTCTTAAGGGTTATGTGGTGACCGTAAGGAGGCGAGGCGGCGTTGAAGAAGAACGGGCGCGCCTTGTCACCGGGAATCGGGCGACCGGTCCAAGGCGATCAGGCCATTCATTTGAGAACGCGCGGCGACCAAACCGATTTAAGGAACAGGCGCAATCGCTTCATCCAAGAGGAACCCGGCCTGCAGATGTCCACCAACGTGAACTTCCTTACCGACTCGCCTCCTCCAGCGCCAAGGCGCAAGCCCGACTGGTTGAAGATCCGGCCCCCCGCCGGCGAAAGCTACTCAAGGCTCAAGGAGTCGCTACGCGCGTTGGACCTGCACACGGTCTGCGAGGAGGCCCACTGCCCCAATGTGTCGGAGTGCTGGGGCGGCGGCACCGCGACCATAATGATCATGGGCGACGAGTGCACGCGTGGGTGCCGTTTCTGCGCCGTGAAGACCGCAGCCAACCCGCGACCGCTCGACGTCGACGAGCCCGAAAAAGTCGCCCACGCGATCGGACGAAGCAGGATGCTCGACTACGTGGTGCTCACGAGCGTCGACCGGGACGATCTCGCGGATCAAGGAGCGCCACATTTCGCCAAGACCATCGCGACCTTGAAGGCCAACTATCCGCACATCCTCGTCGAAGTGCTCATCCCGGACTTCCGCGGCGACGCCGCGTGCGTGCGTACCGTCGTCGACTCCCGACCTGACGTCGTGGCCCACAACGTCGAGACGGTGCGCCGGCTCACACCGAAAGTGCGCGATAGGCGGGCGACATACGACCAGTCACTCCAAGTGCTTCGGGCGATCAAGGCAATCGATCCGACGCGGTTCACCAAGACGTCGATCATGCTAGGCCTTGGCGAACAGGACGACGAGATCCGTGAGACGCTTCGCGACCTGCGGGCCCACGGCGTCGACATCGTGACCTTCGGCCAATACCTGCAGCCGTCCTCGTGGCACCTTCCGGTCGCAGAATACGTGTCGCCCGCGAAGTTCGACCAGTGGGCGAAGGAGGCCAAGGAACTTGGTTTCCTCTACATCGCTAGCGGTCCCCTCGTGAGGTCCTCTTACCGCGCCGGCGAGCTTTTCATGAAAGGGCTTATAGAGTCTCGAAGGATTCCGGAAAGCTCCATGGAGGAAACCGCATGACCCCGCAGATGGTCCGACTCATGGAAAGCGGACGGAAGGCGACCAATGAACTCGATCTCTCCGATTCCGACCTCAAAGCGCTCTTCGAGTACATGCTGCTCACGCGCGCCATCGATTCGCGTCTCATCAACCTCCAACGCCAGGGCCGCATCGGCTTCTACCTCGCCTCCACGGGACAGGAGGCTACGTCGGTGGGCGCCGGCTACGCACTCGAGTCGCCGGATTGGATCTTCCCCCACTACCGCGACCCCGGGACGGCCTTGGTCCGCGGCGTCACGGTGCGCGAGATGGTGAACCAATGTTACGGCAACAGCCTCGACAACGTGAAAGGCCGCCAGATGCCCGTCCACTACTCGTGGAAGGACAAGAACATGGTCTCCATCTCGTCGCCGCTTGCCACCCAGATAATCCAAGCGCAGGGCGCCGCCCACGCGGTGAAGATCAAGGGCGACAAGGTGGTCGTCCTCACGACGTTCGGCGACGGGTCCACTTCTGAAGGCGACTTCCACATCGCCGCCAACATGGCGGGCGTGTACAGGACGCCGCTCGTCATGTTGTGCGAGAACAACCAATGGGCGATCTCGGTGCCGCTCAAGTACCAGACCGCGTCCGAATCCTTTGCGATAAAAGCGGTCGCCTACGGCATACCCGGCGTGAAAGTCGACGGGAACGACGTGCTCGCCGTCTACAAGGTCGTGAAGGAGGCCGTCGACCGCGCCCGCCGCGGCGAGGGGCCGACCCTCATCGAGGCCTATACTTTCAGGATGAGTTCACACTCCACAAGCGACGACAACACGCGTTACACGCCGCCAGCGCTCTTCGAGGAGTGGAAGAAGAAGGATCCGATCGACCGTTACAGGAAGTTCCTCCAAGACGTCGGCCTTTGGAACGAGGCGTGGGAGAAGGAGCACGTCGATGAGGCGCAACGGCTCGTGGACGAGGCGATAAAAGAGGCCGAGGCGGCCGGACCGCCGCCCACGGAATCCATCTTCGACGACGTCTACGAGACGAGACCCCCGAACCTCCAAGAACAGTGTCGAGAGTACATGGGTTTCCTCAACGAACGAGGTCAATGACATGCCAGAAATGACGCTCATCCAGGCAGTGACGCACACGCTCGACCACGCCCTCGGCACGGACGAAAGCGTCGTGGTCTTCGGCGAGGACGTCGGAAAAAACGGCGGCGTCTTCCGGGCGACTGACGGGTTGCAGGCGAAGTACGGCGAGAAGCGCGTGTTCGACACGCCGTTGAACGAGAGCGGTATCATCGGGACCGCGGTCGGGATGGCGCTTTACGGGCTTCGGCCGATCCCCGAGATCCAGTTCGCGGACTTCATCTACCCGGCCTTCGACCAGATTGTGAACGAGGCCGCGAAATTGCGCTACAGGAGCGGTGGCCAGTACACGGTCCCGATGGTGATCCGCACGCCCTACGGCGGTGGGATCAAGGGCGGCCATTACCACTCCCAGTCCAACGAAGCCTACTTCACGCACACGCCGGGATTGAAGGTCGTCATCCCATCGAACCCTGCCGACACGAAGGGGCTTCTCCTTTCAAGTATCCGCGACCCCGACCCGGTCCTCTTCATGGAGCCGAAGAAGATCTACAGGGCGATCAAGGGCGACGTCCCCGCAGGCGATCACACGGTGCCGCTTGGCGAGGCGAAGGTCGTCCGTCCCGGAAACGACGTGACGCTCATCGGTTGGGGCGCGATGCTGCACACCTGCCTGGCCGCCGCGGAGACCGCGGCGAAGGACAACGTCTCATGCGAGGTGATCGACGTGCGCACGCTCGTCCCGCTCGATGAGGAGACGATACTCAAGTCCGTGAAAAAGACGGGGCGCGTCGTCATCGTCTACGAAGCGCCCCGCACCGGCGGATTCGGCGGGGAGCTAAGCGCGATAATCGCGGAGAAAGCGCTCGAATACCTCGAAGCGCCCGTCTATCGCGTCACCGGCTTTGACACGCCGTTCCCGTATTCGCTTGAGAACCTCTACATGCCGGACGCGAACAGGATATTGGCCGCAATCGAGAAATCGGTGAACTTCTAAGGAGAAAAAAGCGTGGTCTTCGAGTTCAAGCTTCCTGACGTCGGCGAAGGCATCCACGAAGGCGAGATAGTCAACTGGCTCGTCAAGGAAGGCGACGCCGTGAAGGAGAACCAGCCGATCCTCAACGTCATGACGGACAAGGCTACCGTCGAGATCACGTCGCCTAGGACTGGGCGCATCGCGAAGATACTCGCGGCCGAAGGAAAGGTCGTGAAAGTGGGCGACGTGATGGTGACGATAGAGGAAGGAGCAGGACCGGCATCGACCAGCCAAAGCCCTTCGGGGACCCCCGCCCCCGCAGGCGGGGCAGCAGCCCCGCCGAGGCCCGGCGGAACCGCAGGTTCCGCGAGAGACCTAGCCCCCCCCGCCGCCCGACAAGCCCCGACCGGGACCCGCCCGGAAACACCCGCGAGCGCAGCTCACGCCTCAGCTGGTGTCGCCAAGGAAGAGAAGACCCTCTTCGAACTCCCTAAGGACATCCCGCTCGGCACCCGAAGGATCCAGCGTGGAAGCGCAACTAGCGCAACCGCCGCCATGGAGACGCCCGCGCGGGCCAAGACCCTTGCAACCCCCTCAACGCGCAGGATGGCACGCGAGATGGGCATCGACATCAACAAAGTCCCCGCGAGCGGGCCGGCGGGGCGCGTCACGAAAGACGACCTCAAGGGCCTTGGCTCTGGCACCACTGCGACGCGGGAGACCCTCCCGGCGGCGAGCACCATCGCCTCGCGGCAAACGGCGGTCGCCCTGCCAAGGCGCGAGATGGAAGAGCGCGTCCCGCTACGAGGCCTCAGGAAGAAGATCGCCGAGCAGATGGTGCGCTCCAAGCACACTGCGACCCACTTCACGTACGTGGAGGAGGTCGACGTGACGCAACTCATGCACCTTCGAGACGCCGCCAAACACTCGGCGGAGAAGGCCGGGATAAAGATCACGTACCTTCCTTTCATCATCAAGGCCACGGTTTCCGCGTTGAAGCAGTTCCCGATCGTGAATTCAAGCCTCGACGACTCGACGGGTGAAGTCGTTTACAAGAAGTACTACAACGTCGGTGTGGCACTTGACACCCCGGACGGCCTCATGGTGCCCGTGGTCAAGGATGCGGGGTCGAAGACGATCTTCCAGATCGCCGCCGACATCGAACGCCTCGCGGAGGCCGGAAGGAACAGGAAGATCGCCCTCGAGGACCTGAAGGACGGCACGTTCACGATAACGAGCCTGGGAAAAAGCGGCGGAATACTCGCCACCCCGATAATCAACTGGCCGGAGGTCGCCATCATGGGTGTCCACAAGATCAAAGAGACACCGGTCGTCAACAACGGCAAGATCGAGATCGGCCACTTGATGAACCTGAGTTTCTCGTTCGACCACAGGGTCGTGGATGGGGCAGTTGGGGCGCAGTTTGCGCAGGCACTCATCAGGTACCTTGAGGATCCGAAGTTGCTGTTGCTGGACATGATGTAGTGGGCCTGGAATCGCTGGTGTTTTGTGGGCATTGCATGCGGCGAAGGCACCATCGACGAAGTTTATATATATTACTTAAGTATGATAAGTAAACGTGCCTACAAGCAAGAATTCGGACTTGGTCTGCGTCCCCGTGAAGATCAAGGCTCTCATGAAAACCATCAAAGGTCCCCTCACGTACGGCGAGTTGATCTCAGCACTTCTTCGTGAAACCGACGTTGCCGCCTTTCAATCCCGGTTGAAAGAGGAGCTCGCGATGACCGCCGATCGCGCAACGATGCTACAGACTTCTCCTTCCGCCGAAGGCTCGGGCCCAAGACGAACGGCCTCGAAGCAACTGCTCATCGCCGAACTCGCCGGACGGGCTTGGACGACTTGGGTCGACGCGGGCCGCGTCACCAGATTAGGGCCTCGTCGCTACCGTTGGAACCTTCGGCCTTCAGTGATGAAAAGCGGGGTGACGATTGTCCGCCGACCCGGTCGCGGTCTCCCTTCTAGATAAGGCCCGTCGATCGACAGACGATCTTGAGGCCAGACTCCTTCTAACGGCGGCCCTTCAACGCATCGCCGATTCGCTGGGACTTCAACTCGTCGTCGTCGGCGGAACGGCGGTCGATTTCTACGCGGCAGGCGCGGCCGGCACAAGCGCAGGCTACCCGAAGAAGTGGCAGGCGAGCCGCGACGTCGACCTCGTGGCCCTCTCGCTACGTGCGAGTTCCGCATCCGAAAACCAGTTGCGGCGACGCTTGGAGGCCGAACTCGGAATCGACCCCGAACCCTTCGCTCCAGATGACGACGGCCGCGTTTCCTATCGGCGAGGCCTTACCGTCCCAGACTTCCAGCACGGCGTCGAAATCGTTGCCAACGAGCTTCGCGGTGACCCGAAGGCGGAACGCGTGTTCACGGTCGAGATCGAATCCCAACCCGTGGTCCTTCGCGGCCCGGAGGACGTACTGGTCGCCTATGCCGAAAGCGGGTGGGACCTCTATGATGGACGCGATTGGGAGCGAGCGCTTGCCGTCTGGCGGACCATGGAGCAAGAAATGGACGTGGACTACCTCCGTCGTCGCGCCATCGACAGGAGGATGCCAGGTGTGCTCGAAGAGGTCATTGCCCAAAGGCCGCTTCCGGATAGACGAGAGCGACTCCGATAGCTTCGGCAAGCCCTGTCCCAGGCACCTTCTTGGGACTAACGCCGCTCTGCCAGTCGTTCCGTCCGCGGAACTGGTGGCGGGATCGGTCCCGCGGCGGCTAATGCCGTCGTGGGACTAGGCGTGGAATCCGGGCTTCCGTGAGGCGGCCCGGGTTCTACTCGCCCACGGATGGACTTTCGGCGCTCGCCGCCACCCTCATACCAGGATTATCGGCCTCTTGGTCGCCCGCACTCGTTTTGCCTTGCCCTTGCGCTCAAGGATCACGAGTCCTAGCTCTTCAAGAAGCGTCATGTCGCGGCTCACGCGTCCCGTGTCGCGCCCCAGGCTCTTGGCGAGTGCCTTGACGCTGTCGAATCCATCGCGTTCGCGAAGCCGATTGAGCAGTCTCACGCGCTCCTTCGAGAAGGTCCGCGCCAGGAGGTCCGGGTCGAGGGGTATTGCGAGGAAGTCGTCGGGGTACTTGTCGGGATTCTTGATTACGTCACCTGTAAGGGCGAAGGCTCGTCGAAGGTTTCGATCAACTTGGCGACGCCGCGCTGCGGAAATCATCGAAGCGCAGCCTCCACGCGTTCCCGGAAGATCGTCCAGTTCTCGAGAATGTCGCTTCGCGCTTCTTGCAGGGCGACTTTCAACCTGGTCGAACGCTTTTCGCGGGCCATGGTAGTGACGCGATCCTGTTCAGGGAGCCAAGCGCGGTGGAGGTGAACATAACCGTGACACGTGTCGTACCGCGCGACCTCATGCCACGCGCCACCGATTCTGGCGCGGTAGTTCAACGCGAAGGACAATACGCGCCCCCTTTGTGTCCGAATCGCGACATCGATGACGTCATCGAGTGATAGATCGACCTCGTACCTCTTATATATTGTCCTCATGGGTCAATTGACCTCAAAAGCAACTTTAGTGATGAAACGCCGTCGGAAGCGCACACGGGCCGCAAGGTCATCAGAGTACTGTCGGGGGACATCGCCGAAAACGGCGGCAGGCGGCGAAACTACTCCCGGGCACGGGTCCGGCCAGACATTTGTTCCCAGAGCGAAAGCGGCCATGACGAGATGCAGGCCGACGTCGATTGGCATCGGTCAGATCGACGCGAAGAATTCGGAGCGAAGCCGAACAGTTTCCTGGGACGATACGTCCACGTCTAGGCCCAGTTCTTTGCGTTTCTCTGCGAGCAGGCAGCCATCGACGAAATCCACGAGACGCGCACCGGGACGGCTGGCCTCGGAGCGGGCGTCGGTCGTGCAGTGGCCGGTGGTGATGAGGATGCCGTGCTGGGAGCGGGCGTCGAGCGGGGCGCGAGCGGCCAGGACGAAGGTTATATGCGGCGGGGGCGTGATTTGAACACGCGAACGCTCGTCCAAGCGTCGCCCGATCTAGAGTCGGGCGCCATCCCGCGCTAGGCGCTGGATGACTCGCTACGCTCGTCATCTGCGTAATCGCCCGCTCACGCGGTCGCTTACGACCCGCCTAGTCCCTTTTTGTTTTCTCGTGACTTGAACTTGCACAGGGGACCCGTCGCCGAATTCGGTGGCAGGCGGCGAAACTACCCCCTTGAGCCGACGTCAGGGCCAGCGCGTTTGCACCTTCGACGAACTCTCGCGGAAAGAATCACGACAGCGGAGCAACTTGCCTCGATTGACGCTTATGCCATCAAAAACCCGGACGCGCCGCGAATCCAGAATCGTCGACGTCTGCCTTCGATGCGGTTCAGACGTAGAGCGGTGCCATTTCTGCCCTGACGCGGCACGCCACTTCGTTTCCCCACCGATCGATCACGTTGGCGACCGCGACCTCTACGTCTGCGACAGGCACTTGGTCTTACTCAACGTGGAGGACGGCGGTTTTGCAAATCCCTCCATTCATTTCCACCCGCGGTGCTTCGCAAGCTTCCGCAGCTCGTCCATAAGTTTGGGCACGTGGATTTCCACCGTGCTCCACACCTCTGATAGTTCAATCCGGTCGTATCCGTGTATCAAGAGGTCCCTGAACCTCGCCATCTCGGTCCAGGCGATCTGCGGCGTCTCCTTCTTGAGGGCATCCGAAACGCGTTTGGAGATCTCACCGATGACCTCGAAATTGCGAAGCACTGCATCTTGCGCCATTTCAGACTGATGGAACGCGCCCTTGCCGCCACTCGTGTGTCGGGAAATGCGCTCGGCGAGTTCCAGCATCTGGAGGACGTAGAGCCGGTCCCGGTCGACTTTCAAGGTCAAACCGCGACGGCCTCCGCGAGGACCGTCTGGCGCATGAGCGGGTGGAGTGCTCCTTGGGAAACGACATCAACGCGCGCTCCGAGCAGTCGCTCCAGATCATCGACGAGTCCCGCGTGGTCGACGAGGGTTCGTCCGGGCTCGAACTCGACTAGGAAATCAATGTCGCTTCTCTCGTTCGCATCGCCGCGGGCCACCGAACCGAAAACGCGGATGTTTTTGGCCCCCCGCTTGGCGGCGAGGGCCAGGATCTCCGCTCGACGCTTTCGGATCATGCGCAGCGTATCCGTCGGGATCACGTCCGTGATTCCACCTCCGGAGGCTTCAAACCTTCCCTCCGGGCAAACCAAGCATCGGAGGGAAAACGCGGCCTTGTGGCCGAAAACGGCGGCAGGAGGCGAAACTACTCGCATGAATCGCTCAACGGCACGCGCGTTTTCACCTTCGACGAACTCCTGCTGGAAGAACCACGGTGGAAGGCTGACTTTCCTCCAGTGACGCTTATGTCATCCAAAACCCGTACCCGCCGCGAATCAAGGGTCGTCGACATCTGCCAAGCGTGCGGTTCAGACGTCGAGCGGTGCCACTTCTGCCCGGATCCAGCAAGACACTTCGTATCGCCCCCGATCGATCACGTCGGCGACCGCGACCTCTACGCATGCGACAGGCACCTGGTCATACTCAACTTGGAGGACGCCAGCTTTCGAAAAGAAGTGACCGAACGGCTGGGCAACGCGCAGTGGGAGATCGGGATGTATTCGCCGGCGGATGGGTGCGAGTGCGATACGTGGGGATGAATGACGGCGCGGCCTAGAGGCGGCCAGTGGGCACCGAGGCCGGTTCGCGAGCGTTGCGCGGGGGGGAGTGGCCCCCAGGTAGCGGCGGACGGCCCCGGGGCCCCGCACACGCCGTAGGCAGACCGCCTGGCTGAACCTTGTCGGTCACATCTCTTCGTGTCGACAGTCGCGGGTCCGTCACGAGGTCGAATAGCCGAACAGTCGGTCATACTTCTTGTGATCGATGATGAAGAGGATGGTGACCACGTTCTGGCGTCCCGCTTCGGTCGGAATCGTGTAAAGTAAGCGCCAGCCTCCGGGGATTTCGCCCCGCCAGAGGTTGGAGATTCCGTATCGCTTCCGCAGGGCAGGGGGGATGAGCACCCGCCGAACGTGGTCTCCTGCCTGGCTGTCGCCGGCCAGGCGGTTTATCCACCACCGCACTTTGCGGCGTTGACGCGGCGATAGGTCTGGTAGCGCGCCCTCTGCTTCGGCCGTCAGGTAGACCGAGTTGATCATGCGATCCGCTTGTAGGTGAGCCGGCGCCACGCCTTGTCGTCCGTCACGAGTGACCAGACGACGCCCTTTGACCCTTCGGTGACAAAACCGAGGCGCTTCAGCTCATCCACGGCGAGCCTTACCATCGAGTGCCGCACGGCCCGCGCCTCCATGCGACGCTTTACCTCATTAAGAGTCAATGGGGCGTCGGCGTCGCGCAAGATAGTCTCGACTTCGTGCAGGGTCGACAGGGTGGGGCCTCGTCCCTTCAACTTCGGGGGCCGTGGAAGTGACATTCTCGTTACTTGCATTTGTCGTTACCTATCATTAAGATTCCGGTGGGTGTCGTTATTACGGCCTCCGGTATACGCGCTCTCCTTAGATGGTCGCCGAAAGTGATGGCTCGGAAGATGGGAGAAGCGTTCGGCGATGGTGACGACGCCATACCCTTCGTGCCGTCGCCGATGGCCCAAGAAGTCACCGGCGACCTCCAAGAGTGCGGCAAGGACCGGGTGTTACTCAACGCGGAGCATGGGAGCTTTCGAGGCGAGGTGCTCCGACAGCTCGGAAGCGTGCCGTGGGCGATCAGGATGTACGCGGCGACGGACGGGTGTGGGTGCGATACGTGGGCGTGAGGACGGCGTGCGATGGGATTGGCGCGCCTGGCGCAAGCATTTGCGGTCATCGCAAGGACGCGGGGCGAAGATTATATGCGGCGGGGGCGTGATTTGATTCCGTGGAACTGCGATTCCACGTCACCGGCGACCCTTGGCCGCCGGCCTCGCGAACGCTCCGTCAAGCGTGCCAAGTCTTCAGCCGGGCGCCATACCTGACTAGGCGACCCCGCCTAGTCCCTCTTTCTTTTTCAAGCTCTTGAAGTTGAATCTAACCCCCGTCGCCGCAAACGGCGCTAGGAGGCGAAACTACTCGCTTGCGCCGGCTAAGCCGCAGCGTGGGGGCACCTTCGACGAACCGCTGCAGGAAGAACCACGCTGGTGGCGCAACTTGCCTCGATTGACGCGTATGTAACCCAAGACCCGAACGCGCCGCGCACACCGTGGCGTCAGACCCTTTCGTGGTCACTCGTCCAGGACAGCAAGTCCTTCGTGGTCCAGATCCTCGCGCCGGTGTTTTCGAAATGTCGCACGTTCTGCGTCCAGATCCCGTCACAATCCAGAGCCAACGCCAGAGCGAGGAATGGCGCGTCGCCTGGATCCCGGCCGCGCATCCGATTGGTCGCCTCACCGATGAAAGCATCATAATCCACGCGGGCGACGATCTCGATCCCGTCGGTCACGAGCAAGAAGAGCAGGTTGAATTCGGGTCCCGATAGATTGGCGCGTTCGATTATCGCTCTTCGATGGCGTCGCATTTCCGCAAGCATCCATTCGGGTGCCACCAGGCCGAGCGGCGGGTCCACGAGGATCGCGCGCGTCGCCCCATCGCGAAGAAGTGCGGCGAAAACGACGTTCGAGTCGACGACGAGTCTCACGAAAGGCCGTGTCTTTTGGAGATGCCCTTCTTGACGAGCCGGTCCAACTCTTCCACGTCGTCGCGGGTGAGCCTGCTCTTTTGGGCGATGGCGTCAGCGATCTCGAGCTTTCGAAGGTGATCCTCGATGGCGCGCCGGACGACCGCGCTCCAATTGACCTCATCGTGGCGGGACATCTGGTCCTTGAGGTCGTCGGGCACGGAGACCGTCAGGTTCGGCATTGTGGATTCACGTGATATCACACTATTACACATCCTCATAGATATTGGTTGCGGTGGGCGGCTCCTGGTTGGCCACGACGGCCCATCGCCCTTCAACCTTCCATCGAAATCAAGGTTCACCCGGGACCCGTCGCCGAAAACGGCGGCAGGAGGCGAAACTAATCCGAACGACGGCCACGTTGACACGCACCTAAGTGGTCGCACCTAATGCCGCGCCAATGGAAGCCATTCCAGCGCTCGCTAGATTGACCGAAAACACGCTGGCCGGAGCCGGGCGGATTCGTGTGAAGGGACATCCACGCCAAGCCCGAGATCCTTCAGTTTCTCGGCGAGAAGGTAGCTGTCGACGAGATCGACGAGACGGGCGCCTAGGCGGCCGAAGAATTTAAGCGGGGCGGGGGAGATTCGAACTCCCGAGGGTGTGAGCCACCTACCGGGTCTTCAGCCCGGCACCTTGACCGCTCGGTCACCGCCACGCGGGCTTCGCCCGCTTCGCCTCGGACACTTTCGTGTCCTTCGGCCCCGCGGACGCCGGCACGCGTCGGCACGTCGTCCGCGCCTTGGGCGCGGGCGACACCGTGGTGGCTCGGTTCTCCATAGCTTTTAGGGGTCTTGACTTCGAAGGGGACCCCCGTCGCCGAAAACGGCGCTAGGCGGCGAAACTACTCGCTTGGGCCGGCTGAGCCGCAGCGTGGGGGTACCTTCGACGAACTCCCGCTGGAAGAACCACGGTGGAAAGCTGACTTTCCTCCAGTGACGCTCATGCCATCGAAGACCCGGACCCGCTGCGAATCAAGGGTCGTCGACATCTGCCCGCGATGCGGTTCAGACGTCGAGCGGTGCCACTTCTGCCCCCAAGCGGCAAGACACTTCGTATCGCCCCCGATCGATCACGTCGGCGACCGCGACCTCTACGTGTGCGACAGGCACCTCATCCTACTCAACGTGGAGGACGCCAGTTTCCGAAGGGAAGTGATAGAAGAGCTCGGCAGCCCGCAGTGGGAGATCGGGATGTACGCGGCGAGGGACGGGTGCGGGCACGATAGGTGGGAATACGGCGCCAAAAACGGTTGGCGTGCCTACGACGTCAGCAAGAGTAGCCACACAGGAATGCTCCAGACGTCTGCTCCGACGTCGAACGCATCCCTGGTCGCAAGCAAAGGGATGACGTCGTTGGTTTCTCGGAAAGCGTCGCCGAGACGTTTGCGGCCTGTGCTGCCTGCGGCGCGGTACTTGCATTCGACGGCGAGCCACGTGCCAGGAAGCTCCACCAGGAAGTCGACCTCAGGTCGCTCCCAGTAGCCGATGCGTCCGGCGCGATGGCCTATGGTGTTGAACTGTAATCGGCGCAAGTGGTCAAAGAGGACGCCTTCCACGATCCGTCCGATTTCGCCCGACCGTTCGAGATCCTCAAGCCGCGGGGAGGCCGACAGGTATGTGCGCAATCCCGCGTCTTGGATGTAGGCCTTGTCGGCTTTCGCGGGAACGATCTTGAGGGACCCGTTGAGTTGGGGAAGCTGGTGGACGATGAACAGCTCCTCGGCTATGCTTTTCCAGGTGGCGGGTGTCTCCTTGTCCACTCCAAGGTCTTTCGCGTACGAGGCCGCGACGAATTTCCCGCCCTGCTCTTTTGCAAGCTTTGATAGGAAGGCGCGAAATGCCCCGGGTTTGCGCACCTTCTCGTAAAGCTTGAGGTCCTTGCTCAAGACCGTGTCCGTCGTGTTCTCGAAAAAGCGCATCGCGTCTTCCTCGGTGGAGGGCGGCTGCGCAGCGGGATACCCGCCGCGTAGGACGTAGATGTCGAAAAGCGCCTTGATCTCGCCTTCATGCTCGCTGGCGGCTCTGTAGAGCGCCTCCAAACTGGAGGCGAGCGCGTGTCTCGAAGCGCGCGTTGACGTCGCGAATAGGCGCCTGGTCGCTCTCGCCTGCGCGTGAAGGGGTCCTGTCGTTGGCAGGGCGTTTTGGACCACTTCACCGAATTTCAGCGGGTGGATATGGCTTCGCTCGACGCGCCCAGGAAGGTCCGCCGTGGGCGGATTGATGAGGGCCGCGCTGCTGCTGCCAGTGGCGAGCACCCTCAACGCCGGGTGGTACAGGTCGTAGAGACCCTTGAGTTCGCTTCCCCAATCCGGAAGAGTGTGGACTTCGTCGATGAAGAGGAAGACCGCATCTTTCGTGCGGGACACTTGTTCTTGGAGGATGAATCGTTCGTATGCTTCGATGACGGGTGCCAAGTGGCCGCCCATCGCGAGCGACAGGGCAGGGTTGTCGGCGGGAACGTACAAGACGCGTTCGCGCGGGACGTTCTCCTCAATCAGCGCGGCCATGAGATGGCCCAAGAGCGTTGTCTTTCCGACCTGGCGCGGGCCTGCGACGACCTCGAACGGCAGTTCCCGGATCCGGTTGTGAAGATGTTCGAATGAGCGTCGTTTGTGTGGGCTACGGCGGATCAGGTCCGAGACCTGCCCCGTCTCCCAGTGACGATTGAACTGCCGGAGGACGCGGATGATGTCGGCGTCGGGCATGCTCTTAGATAGCCACCGAAGTTTATAAGGATTCGGATGTAACCGATAATTCTCATAGTATTTTCTCGGTTATGACCGAAAACCGCCCACAACGGATGAAAACGGCGACCGCCAGCGAAACCATTCACCCGGAACGGCCAAACCGGGGCGTGCAGGCACTTCGACGAACTCCGCGGGAAGAACCACGGTGGCAGGGCAACTTGCCTCGATTGACGCCCGCGCCCTCCAAGATCCGAACGCGCCGCGAATCAACGGTGGTCGACATCTGCCCTCGATGCGGCTCGGACATCGAGAGGTGCCATATCTGTGATTTGACGGCGAGGCACTTCGTATCGCCCCCGATCGATCACGTCGGCTACCGCGACCTCTACGTCTCGCGGCATGCACCTCGTCCTACTCCACGTGGAGGACGCCAGTTTTCGAACGGAGGTGGTAGAAGAGCTCGGCAGCGCGCAGTGGGAGATCGGGATGTACGCGGCGAGGGATCAGGAGGCCGGCGCCATCCCAGGCTGAGCGCTTGATGACTCGCGACCCGCGTCATCGGCGTTTCAAACCTTCTCTGCGGGCTCGTGCGTTAGGCTGGCCACGCGCGGATGCCACCGAAGACCGGCGGCCGCGCCGCGCACCGCCATCACCGACGCCGTCTCGTTATCATCCGCGTCGCACAAACCGCGCCTTTGCAGCCCGGATCATTCGCGGGTATCCCGTTCCGCGGTCGTCAAAGAGGAGGATCCAGACCTTCCGATCGCCCCGTATGACGGCATAACACGAACGGTGCTTACCGACCCGGAGGCGATGGAGCGAAGATCCTTGGCCCAAGTCGGTGAGTTTGACGACGTCTACGCCGGCTCTCGGGCGAAACGGGTCCTCGGCGAGCGCATCGATTCCCTTCTCAAAGCGTCTTCTCGAGTTTTCGGGAAGCGCCAAGTACTCGCGTTCGGCGGCCGGGTGGAAGGAGACCGAGTAGCGTGGAGCGGGCGCCCCCACTGATTTGGGGCTTGCCACGATTCACTTCCGCGAACGCTTCCCCTTGGCCTTTACTTTTGACCAAGGAACGGTCGCGACACGTCTTTCCCGAAGGTCGGAAAGGCGTCGCTCCATCTCGGCGATGGCCGCATCCGACGGATAGCGTTCGGCCACATCGGCAAGAAACTCGTCCCATGACATGTCGCCCTTAAGGAGAGCCAATCTGTCCCGTAGGCTGGATGCGAGCGTGATAGTCGTGTGGGACGACGCCATCGCATCACAATTGGGCAATTGAGCAATTAAATGTTGTGGTTGGGCGGGGTTATGGAGCACGATCTGAGGGCCAAGCATCGGGTTCGGCTGAGGAGTTGCGCTATTGGCAATAAGAGGGATCGTCGCGGGGCCGGCGAAAGTAAAGCGGCACGCGCGGCTTGCGCGGCCCCTGGGCGGCGAAACCACTCGCACGGAGGGCCTCAACGGCAAGCGCGTTTGCACCTTCGACGGACTCCGGCTGGAAGAACCACGTTGGAAGGCCAACTTCCCTCCATTGTCGCTTATGCCATCCAAGACCCGGACCCGCCGCGAATCAAGGGTTGTCGACGTCTGCCCTCGATGCGCTTCGGACGTCGAGAAGTGCCAATTCTGCCCGAGCCAAGCGAGACACTTCGTCTCGCCGCCGATGGATCACGCGGGCGACCGCGACCTCTACGTCTCGCGACAGGCACCTCGTCCTACTCAACGTGGAGGACGCCAGTTTTAGACGAGAGGTGGTAGAAGAGCTCGGCAGCGCGCAGTGGGAGATCGGGATGGACGCGCCGAGGGACGGGTGCGAGTGCGATACGTGGGCATGAAGACGGAATTCGCGATGAGTTTAAGTGGCGGGGGCGTGATTTGAACACGCGAACGCTCTCCCAAGCGTCGTCGGATTAGGAGTCCGGCGCCATCCCGGGCTAGGCGACCCCGCCTAGTCCTTTTTTGTTTTCTTACCAGATGAAGTTGTACCGGGGACCCGTCGCCGAAAATGGCGAGAGGTGGCGAAACTACCCCTTGGCCGCGATGCTGCGCACCCTGGCCAAAATGTCGCGCCGGTTTCCCGGCCGCGCCCCTATCATGGTCAGATGGACGCGAAGAACTCCGGACGAAGACGGACGGTCTCCTGGGAGGCGACGTCAACGCCAAGGCCAAGCTCCTTCAGTTTCTCGGCAAGAAGGTAGCCGTCAACGAGATCCACAAGACGCGCACCGGGGCGGCTTGCCTCGGCGCGGGCGTCGGCGGTGAAGTGGCCGATGGTGATGAGGATGCCGTGCTGGGAGCGGCCTTCCGTTGCGCCGCGGAAGTGGCGGGCCACGGTCGATAGGGTCAGCCCCCCTTCCGCAGTCCATGGAATCGGGAAAAAGCTTATTATCACGGCGCAGCCATAGACGCATGTTATCCACACTGCAGATCCCTTCGGGGAACTGCAGGTGCTTATTCACTTTGATCAGGGTGACCTCTATTGGCGAAGGCAGCGGTACTCATCGACGGCGGCTACTACGAGAAGGTGCGATTGGAATTCGGCCGTCCCCAGCTCGACCTCGTAGCCATGAGTGAAGAGTTTGCGGCTCCGGCGGAACGCTTGAGAACCTACTACTACGACGCTCTTCCGTGGGTCGGCGACCCGCCCGATCCGCGGGACCTAAAGCGCCGAAGGGACAAACAGCACTATTTCGAGAGCCTGAAACTACTGGACCGTCTTGAGATCCGCCAAGGCCGGGTACAGCGGCGTGAGACCAAGTGCACGCATGGGACATCGGACGTTTCGTTTGGTCAAAAACTTGTGGACGTGAAGTTGTCGGTGGAATTGGCGCGCTTGGCGTGGAGCGGGTGTCCCTGACCCCCGTTAGGGCACGGGCCGAAGATTATATGCGGCGGGGGCGAGATTTGAACTCGCGAACGCTGTGTCAAGCGTGCCCGGTCTTCAGCCGGGCGCCTTACCTGACTAGGCGCTCGATGACTCGCCACGCTCGTCATCGGCGTAATCGTCCGCTCACGCGGCCGCTTACGACCCGCCTAGTCCTTTTTTTGTTTTCCTACCAAATGAAGTTGAACCGGAGACCCGTCGCCGAAAACGGCGACAGGCGGCGAAACTATTCCGCGGGCGCCGTCCACCTCAGCTTCGGCATCCCTGGCGAGAGAGTCATGAACCGGTCGGCGCCCCATGGTGACGATTTCCATGAGCGCCGAAACAAGAACCCGCCGCGAGTCCCGCATAGTGGACGTCTGCCGGCGATGCGGCTCGGATGTCGAGAGGTGCCACTTCTGCCCTGATGAAGCGAGACACTTCGTTTCTCCGCCGACGGATCACGTCGGCGACCGCGACCTCTACGTCTGCGATAGGCACATTATCCTACTCAACGTCGAGGACGCCAGTTTTCGAAAGGAAGTGACCGAACGGCTGGGCAGCGCGCAGTGGGAGATCGGGATGTACGCGCCGACGGATGGGTGCGAGTGCGATAGGTGGGCATGAGGACGGCGTGCGATGCCATTGGCGCGCCTGGGGCGAGCATTTGCGGCCATCGCAAGGACACGGGGCGAAGATTATATGCGGCGGGGGCGTGATTTGAACACGCGAACGCCCTCCCAGGCGTGCCCGATCATGAGTCGGGCGCCATCCCAAGCTAGGCGACCCCGCCTAGCCCCTTTTTGTTTTCATACCAAATGAAGTTGAACGGGGGACCCGTCGCCGAAAACGGCGGCAGGCGGCGAATCTACTCGGGGATTTGCCCATAGATGTGCGCGTAGCGGCGGCCGAAATGAATGGAGTACGCCCTGGACTTGAGTGTCTCCCAGTCGAAGGCCGCCGCGAGGCGCAAGGCGTCGGGGCGGGCGTTCCGAAGGACGTCCACGTCGCCACACGGCTCGCAACGGACGGGTTAGGGGCGGGGGTTGGAGTTGGGGCGCGCAGATGGTGTATGTTTAGGCGGCGGATTAGTCTTGGGCGCTTCAAACTAGAAAAAGAAAACGAAAGCGGATGTGGATCCGGATGTGCAAGTCACGTCGTCCGCGAAACCCCGGGCCCTGACGCCATGTTCACGCGTTCCGTCCTGTTTGTGTCGCGGAGGGGTCAGCTTGAGGTCAAAATTTCTTCGAGAAGGCCGGATGATGCCATTCTAATATTCAGGATGAAATCGATCTTGTGGAACGCTTCTTCCAGGGGCGCCCTCGTCTCGTCCCATCCTTTGCCGTCGGTGATCCAGACGAAGGTGTGTCCGTCCTGAGAAACATGGCGCTGAAGCGTTTGGTACTCGCCCGCGGTTGCTTTTAGCTTCGAACCGCCACCGCCGTAATGGTTCACTTCAAACAGGAAAAGCCTCGACCCCGAGCGCACGGCGAAATCAAATTCCCGTGACGTTTTGTCCACCGAGACCTTCAACCCCCACGAGTCTCCAATCATTTTGGATGTAGCTTGCTCCAAGAAATCCAGCCGGTGCCGTGCACAAATCGGCTTCAGGATCCCCCCCACAAGCATCTCCATTGCGTCGCCGCTTCGATTCTTTCTTGCGTTAGAGTCCAACCCCGCCTCGATGCCTATGACGTAGTCCACGATGCTTTTGATCGACTTGTTGCCCAGCAGACGCAAGAAGCCTGTCCTCGAAGCGAAGGTTACGATGCTATCGATTTCCTCGGACGATAGGGCTGCTTTCTGGCCAAAGCTGAACTCATCATACGTAGGGACTCCGCCATCAATTTTCGTCAGAATCTTGAATTCTCTTTCGCGCGAAGCCACTAACACGGGGATCGTGCGAGCGATACCCGGATGCCTCGCAAGCAATTCGCGCAGCGCTTCCTCGGGATTCGGTTTTCCGACGAGGTAGTTTAGGGTATTCAGGTCCATTTCTATTTCGTGCGTGTTGGCCAAGACCTTCGTCCAGTTAACGAAATAATCCCAGCCCGTAATTGTGTCTACCCGCGTTTTCATGAGGTACTCGAAAACCTGGGCTGGCTCGTTGAGACCAAGCGTTCGCTGGATGGCTGGGTGGTTTTTCATCGGTAGACCGTTTCCCTTGTGAAATCGTCGATGCGCCCCGCCTTCGGTGCCGTCGTGGGCCGCTCGAGATTAGTCACGACAATTTCGTCCACGTTTCCACGCCCCGTTCCTTTCGAGTTGATGAACCTGGGGCACCTCACGGGCTTCGTGATGAATGCCTTATAGAGGTCACGAATGAAGGGGGTGTCCGAATTGCTCAGCAAGAGATGACAACCGCGCGAGTCCAATTCCGAGAAAACATCCGCGAGCCTGGACTGTTCCCGCCGACCGAAAGAGTTCTTCGTGTAGGCCGTGAAATTCGATGTTTCAGAAAGAGGATCGTACGGTGGATCAAAATAAATGAAATCCTTCGCTTTGGCCGAGTTTAGGACGCCTTCGAAATCTCCGTGAGCAAGCTTGGAAGTCCGAAGCAGCTTCGAAGCCAGCAAGAGGTTCTCTTGATCCAAAATCTTGGGGTTCTTGTAGCTGCCAAGCGGGACGTTGAATTCTCCTTTGGAATTGACTCGGTACAGTCCATTGAAACACGTCTTATTCAGATAGATCAGTCTCGCCGCCCGCTGAATTTCGGAAAGTCCACGGGGGGATAGCCGTCGGGTTGCGTAGAAGTAGTCTCGATTGTGGTTCTGTTCGTGGGCTCGCAATTCTGCCACTATTGCGTCGACAGAATCCCGGACGGCTTCGTACGCGACAACTAATTCCTCGTTCGAGTCGATCAAGACCGCCTCGTCCGGCGCCAAATCGAAAAACAACGCACCGCCGCCAAGGAACGGCTCGTGGTACCTGCCCATGTTCGGCGGAATGAGGCCCATCGAATGGAATTGGGCGAGGAGTGCTGCCTTTCCGCCGGCCCACTTGACAAACGGTCGAGCCCGCAGTCGCGTGATCCGCGCAAACCTGCCCGACGCTTGGCCCATCTAGCGGATCAACTAGGCCGGTCGGAAAGAACGTAGTTACCGCCTAATTACCACTTCTGGTAATAATCGTGAAATGATGTGGTAAGGCATGTTCGGGTTCGATGGCGGACTGGACCAAGATTGCTTTTGTGCGTTCCAGCGAGCTGCGATTCAGAATCCTGGTGGAACTCTCGGCATCCAAGTTGCTTCCCGGCGAGTTAGTCGAAAGACTCGAAAAACACGCTTCGCATGTTAGTCGGGCGCTAGGCGAACTCTCGGAGGCGGGACTCGCGGTCTGTCTCGCACCCACTGTGGCCAAGGGGAGGTACTATGACATCACGCCTGCGGGGCGCGTGGTTCTCGCGGAGATAGCAAAGGCCGCCATGGCCCGGGGCAAGGACGAATGAGCCCGAAGACCTCAGAAGCGCCGGCCGAGGCCACTCTCAAGGCGATGGTAGAGCTGACGCACGTCCGGTTTTTGGAAGCGATAAGAAATCGAGATCATGTGCTGATTGAGGGCACGCGCGTAGAAGTAGGTGAGTCCCACGCGCCAAAGGCATTTTCTCCGGCGGCCTCGTACCGACCAGAATCATTTACCGTTTGGTCTTTTCCAGACCGCGGCTCCTGGGCCACCCACTCCGGTTCCTATCGCGGCAACTGGTCTCCGTACATTCCCCGCAATCTCATCCTCCACTACACTCGACCCGGCGATCTCGTTCTCGATCAGATGCTCGGCTCCGGTACCACCCTCGTCGAGTGCAAGCTTCTCGGCCGTAACGCCGTTGGCGTGGACATCAATCCTGATGCTCTCCTCGTTGCGCGCGACCGGTTGAACTTTCCCTACTCTTCTCTCGATCCGGAGTACAAACCGCCTCGCATCCGTACCTTTCTCGGTGATGCTCGTCGTCTTGACAAGTTGGAGGATTCCTCCGTCGATCTCATCGCGACGCATCCGCCTTACGCGTTCATCATTCCCTACTCGGAGGGACGCATCGCGGGCGATCTCTCTTCGCTTCGTAAGCTCGACGATTTCCTCTTGGCGATGGGAGAGGTCGCCCGCGAGTCGCTGCGAGTCCTCAAACCGGGAAAACACGCCGGGATCCTCATGGGGGACACGAGGAAAGGGCGGCATTACGTCCCGATGGCGATGCGAGTTATGCAAGCGTTTCTGGACGCGGGCTTTCTTCTCAAAGAGGACGTCATCAAGGTGCAGCACAATACGAAGGGCACGCGCGAGAACTGGAAGGCGGAGAGGTACGACTTCTACAAGATCGCCCACGAGCACCTGTTCGTGTTCAGAAAGCCCGAGGACGAGCAGGATGTGAAGGACCACAAGTTGAGCCGGAAGTGGTGGTGAAGCCTTTATCCGGGAAGATCAATCGGGGCCCCGTTGTCGACCCTTGACCTCCATCCGGCCCGGGGCTCCACGCGATTCACCCTCCGGGGCCTTTTTCGCGACGAACACCACGCCCAACAGAAGACGGAAGCCTTGGTTCGTGACGGTTTCGTCGCGTGGAACGCTCCAATAGAATCGCCTCGCGGCAATCAGATTTTTCTTGTGGCCGCGAGACACGACGTGACGCCTCTCCGGAGGGCGGGGATCCCGCACACCCATAGCGTCGACTGGGAAGCGACGCGGCTGGCGATCGCCGTGTTTCGCCGGATGCTCCGCGCGGGCCGGGCCGCGGGTCGAACCCCGCGATGGTACAAGAGCTTGGACGTGGCGGCGTTGCATTCATGCATCCAGCGGTACAAATGGAACGGCCCTCGTCTGGACGTTGCCACCGACATTCTCTCCTCGACGATACTGACACACCCGTTTCCAAACGCGAACCACCGCACAGCCTTAGAACTCGCTCGCCTCTACTTGGCGAGCGAGGGTGTCCCTTGGCCGGGATTCGACCTCCGAGGAAGGGGGGCACGGCGGCTATTCCGCCAGACGCACACATTCTTCCGCGAGAGCAAGTACCTCCTCCAACTCGTCCGCCACCAGAACATGGTGCGACTGGCCTTCGAGGAGGGCTGGACTCGTTTGGGCATCGGCGAGAGCTCGGAGGCGGTGATTCGAGACGTCGATCTCACGAAGACCGCCCAAGAGTTGCGGGCGGCTCATCAGGAGCTGTGCTCCATGACGATAATGAGCTTGGCGGGTGAGAAATCGAAAACAGGCCTGGCGGAGCCCGGGAAGAGAAGGCCCCGGGAGTGGGTCGCGTGGTTCCGTTTGTGACGCCCGTTTCAATCCGGAAGTTGGGCGAAGGCCGTTTCGGATTCTTCCAGTAACGCTCGCCTCTCAGGCTTGAAGCGGAATAGCACGCGGCCGTCGATTCGTTCAACCAAGGGCCTGGTGGCCTGGCGGCGTCTTTCGGAGCCACTCATCCACCATCCATGGCTGTTCGGCTCGCTTATAGGTTTCGCCTAATGGAATGCAATTCGTGCCGCGGCAAGTGGTCCATCCGCGTCTCCCGCAACCTCGCGGTGCACATTCTAACGCCGGCTATCTCGTCCTTGATCAGATGCTTGGCTCCGGTACTACTCTCGTCGAGTGCAAGCTCCTGGGTCGTAACGCGGTCGGTGTGGACATCAATCCCGATGCGCTTCTGGTCGCTCGCGACCGGTTGAACTTCCCCTACTCTTCCTTGGATCCCGAGTACAAGGCCCCTCGGATCCGCACGTTCTTGGGTGACGCCCGTCGTCTCGACAAGTTGGAGGACTCGTCGGTGGATCTCGTCGCGACTCACCCGCCTTACGCGTTCATCATTCCATACTCGGAGGGGCGGCTTGCGGGGGATCTATCCTCGCTGCGAAAGCTCGACGACTTCCTCGCCGCCATGCTCGACGTCGCCAAGGAGACCTACCGCGTCCTGAAGCCTGGAAAACACGCCGGCATCCTCATGGGTGACACGCGCAAAGGCCGTCACTACGTCCCGATGGCGATGAGGGTGATGCAAGCGTTTCTAGACGCGGGCTTTCTTCTCAAAGAGGACGTAATCAAGGTCCAGCACAATACCAAGGGTACGCGGGAGAATTGGAAGGCGGAGCGGTACGACTTCTACAAAATAGCGCACGAGCACCTCTTTGTTTTTCAAAAGCCGGAAAACGAGGAGGACGCGAAGGAGCACAAGTTGAGCAGGAAGTGGTGGTAGGGCCGGCCGCGTACCTACGCGTTCAAGATTTTCCTGAGGTTTTCCCTAAGGGGCGGCAAATCCTCCGCCACGGTCTTCCAAACCGTTTCGATGTCGATCGTGAAGTAGCCGTGGATCAAGCGGTGCCTCGTATCCACGATGTCACGCCAGGGAATTCCCGGCGTCGCCCGTTTTTCGCCCTCCGACACGTGATTCGCCGCTTCGCCGAGTATTTCCAAGAGGTGCACGATGGCGAACGCGGTCCTATTGTCCTTCCGCAGGAGCGCCAGATCCATGCCGCCCGCGAATTCGAGAATACGTTCGGTGGCGTCCAGCATATGCTGGATGCGTTCGCGGTCAGGCTTCTGCATATTGGACTTCGGCCGCCTTGACTACCCTTTCTCTGAAGTAAGGACTCAGGTCGTCGGGCGTTCGCATGTCAACCTGGCGATTACCCGCGAGAGCGGAGAATTCCCTTTGCATCTCGGCAAGTCGGAACAGGCTTGGCGTGTGTCCCGGCTCAAACTCGACAAGCACGTCGATGTCGCTGTCCGGCCGGAAGTCGTCTCGCAACGCCGACCCAAAAACGGACAATCGGCTGATGTGGTGTGCCTTGCAAAAGGCGCGGAGTTCCTTGGGTTCCAATTTGATGCGCTTATGCATGCCCGTTGGGAATCGGGCGTACAAGGATATTAGGTCTTCGTATGGGGCCGCCTTGGGATTTGTGTTTCGCCATTGGCGTTCCCCGGCATGGGCTTCTTGGCCACGCCCTCCGGCTCCTATCGCGGCCACTGGTCTCCGTACATCCCTCGCAATCTCATGCTCCACTCCACACGACGCGGTGATCTCGTCCTCGATCAGATGCTCGGCTCCGATACCACTCTCGTCGAGTGCAAGGCCTCTACTTGACGAGCGAGAGCGTCCCTTGGCCGGGATTCGACCTCCGAGGAAGGGGCGCACGGCGGTTATTCCGCCAGACGTACACATTCTTCAGCGAGAGCAAGTACCTCCTCCAACTCGTCCGCCACCAGAATATGGTGGGACTGGCCTTCGAGGAGGGCTGGACCCATGTTGGGATTGGCGAAAACACGGAGGCCGAGATCAGGGCCTCCGACTTTCACATGACTGCCTTGCAAGTCCGTGAGGAGCACCGCAACCTCTGCTCCGTGACCATGCGAGGGCTCGCCGATCCGAAAGTCGTGGATGTGCTCGAAGCGACGGGAATCAAGACGCTTCGGGAGTGGGTATCGTGGTACCGGGGATGACCGTGCGGTCAGTCCATCAAGCGAGAGAACGCCCGGGCGGTTTCTTCAAGAAACTTGCGCCGTTCTGCCTTGAATCGGAAAAGGATTCTCCCATCAACCCGCTCCACCAATGGTCGCTGGGCTTGTCGCGGCCTTCCTGATTCGCTCATCGTATCGGAATCCCGCAAATCGCGGCTTATACGTCTCGGTTAATGGTATGCAATTCCACTGGACGCTCCAGGCCGCCCACTCGGGAAGTTATCGCCGCAATTCTCGACGTCGCGAAGCAGGCGTACCGCGGCTTGAAGCCCGGGAAACACGCCGTCATCCTGATGGGAGACACAAGGAAAGGCCGCCATTACGTCCCGATAGCGGCGCGGGTGATGCAAGCCTTCCTCGAAGGCGGTTTCCTCCTCAAGGAGGATGTCATCAAGGTCCAGCACAATACGAAGGGAACTCCGGAGAACTGGAAGGCGGAGAGGTACGACTTCCACAAGACCGCAGACGCCCGCAGGCGTCGAGGACCAAGCGCACCGAAGGTGCGCGAGATCGCGCACGAGTACCTGTTCGTGTTCAGGAAGCCGGAGGATGAGGAGGACGCGAAGGAGCACAAGTTGAGCAGGAAGTGGTGGTAGGGTGGTCCTCGGACCACGTCAGGATCCTTTCCTTGTTTCATCCACGTAAGCGCGTAGGGCGGTCTCGCTCGTCAACCACATCGGCCTCCCCCTCGCCCGTTTCCGTCCGGTGAGGGCACTCGTGGAATCCACATGAATCGCCGGTAGGGCCCCTTGACCGGCCCGCAGCGAGAGATAGTGGGCGCCGTACGGGTTCCATTTTTCTTTGGTGAACTCCTTGAGGGGCTTGAGTTCGTCCCGCTCTGAGCCGACTTGGTCCAGAAGGTCGAGAAGGCTTCTCGCCATGCGGACCTCGAGGAAGTACTGCAACGGCGCGTAATCCTTCGCGTGTCCCGCTTCCAGCCCTTCCAGGTACTCGTCCCGATCCTTCGGCAAGACGTGGAGCGGAGGCCATCCACACTTGAGAAAGTGGAGATTCAGGATGAGGCGGCCGGCGCGGCCGTTTCCGTCCTCGAACGGATGGATGCTCTCGAACTCGTGGTGCGCCCAGGCTGCAAGGGAGAAGGCATCCTCCTTTGCTCGCAGGCGTCGCCGGTAATCATTCAACCAGGTCTCCATTCGTGAGACGACCTTCTCTCTACGGGGAGGCACGTGCGTGGTCCCTGTGATGAAGACGTTGCTTGTGCGCCAATGGCCGGCCCGCTTGAGGCGCGTTCCTCGAAATACCTCTTCGTGAAGCTCCAGGACCGTGACCAGTTCGAGCGTTTTCTTGCGCCGCCCTAAGAGACCGCGAAAGGCCGCCTCGTGCTGCAATGTCTCGACGACGTCTGGCACGGGGCGCCCGCTGACGCTTTCTTCCCGAATTAGTAAGGCCTCGACGTCCGCCTCCGTGAGCGTGTTTCCTTCGATGGCGTTGGTCCCCCAGGTGTTCAGCGCGCCGGTCCGCTTCCAGACGGAGTCAGGGAGGTCTGCGAGATCCCCGATGTGGTCACGCAAGGCATCGGACAAGACCGTCAAGAGGGGGCGTTTTACCATGGCGTGGGACAAAATACGTATTCTGCTTCGGAGTTATATATGCTTTTAGAGGAAAAACTGGGTTTAACGCATACATCATCTCTTTTCCGGGTATCGCAAGCATTCGGCCAACCACTCCGGTTCCTATCGCGGCAACTGGTCTCCGTACATCCCTCGCAATCTCATCCTCCACTGCACGCGTCCCGGCGATCTCGTTCTCGATCGGATGCTTGGCTCCGGGACTACTCTCGTCGAGTGCAAGCTTCTCGGTCGTAACGCGGTCGGCGTGGACATCAATCCTGATGCTCTCCTTGTTGCTCGCGATCGGTTGAACTTCCCGTACTCTTCGCCCGATTCCGATTACAAGCCGCCGACGCGGAACCCGGAGGTTCCGCTAGGCCCGAAGGACCGGAGTCCTTCAGGGCCAAGGATCCGCACGTTCCCCGGTGACGCTCGCCGTCTCGACAAGCTCGAGGATTCTTCCATCGACCTCGTGGAGACTCACCCGCCTTACGCGTTCATCATTCCATACTCCGAAGGTCGGCTTGCGGGGGATTTATCCTCACTACGGAAGTTCGACGACTTCCTCGCGGCGATGTTGGATGTCGCGAAGGAGACCTACCGGGTACTCAAGCCCGAAAAACACGCGGGGATCCTCATGGGTGACACGCGAAAGGGCCGCCACTACGTCCCCATGGCGATGCGGGTGACCGCAGACCGCGAAGCGAGTGCGCGCGATGCAGGCCTTCCTCGAAGCCGGTTTTCTCCTCAAGGAGGACATCATCAAGGCCGGAGGCGACGACAGTCGCCGAGGACCAAGCGCACCGCAGGTGCGCGAAGGTCCAGCACAACACGAAGGGCACGCGGGAGAATTGGAAGGCGGAGAGGTACGACTTCTACAAGACCACAGCCGACCGCGGTCGGCGAGGACCAAGCGGACGAGCCGCAGGCGAGTCCGCGAGATAGCGCACGAGCACCTGTTCATTTTCCGCAAGCCGGAGGATGAGGAGGACGCGAAGGAGCACCGGTTGAGCAGGAAATGGTGGCGTGTTTCCCTCCAAAGCAAAGGCTTATTAAGTTATTTAGCTAACTAGCTTATTGCCTAACTATGTCTGAGATTCAGGGAACAAAGCGCCAAATCGTTGGTTTTTTCCTAGGCCGCCAGACGAGCGAGCCAGCAACGCTCAAGGAAATCGCTCGCCACATGCGGCTCGCTCCTCCAAGCGCTCTCGCCCAGCTTCGCGCGATGGTGAAGCTGGGAATCGTCGCAGAAGACCCGGCCCCAAAGGGACGTGGGCGCACCTACCGGCTCGCCCGTTACATGAGCGCAACATGGGTCGACCCGGAAAGGAACGTCATGATTTCGTGGACTTCAGGCGCTCCCGTTTCATGGAAATACCCGCTCGTTTCACGCGTTCCCGATTACGATGCCCAAGAAACCTTGCTTCGATTCTTGGAATCCGCCGAGATGCACGGTCATTTTCACGCTTCATCGGTGCGAGCACCATCAGTTCGAAACGTCGGCGAGGACCTTGGCGTCACCATGATCGCCTACGGGAGCTGCGCCCGCGGAGATGCCAGGCCAGGATCCGACTTGGACCTACTCATCCTGGCGCCTAGTTTGGGCGACCCCAAGGAAAAGTTCAAGGACCTAGCCGCCGACGTGAATCTCTCGGCCGCGCGGAAACTGGACCTGAAGGTGATCGCTGCCGACGAATTCCGCGAATTGCCGGTAGAACTCCAAAAAGCGGTTCGGCGAGAGGGCTTGATTGTGTATTCTTCTCGGGAGGACGCGTGGTTCGTCGAGGCGCGGCGAGGTGAAGAGTGATCGAAGAGGAGCGAATGGGAGATCGGGCAAGAGAGTACCTGGAGGCCGCCGAGCTTGCCTTCAAGAACAAGCTCTTCAACGTCGCATACGAGGAGGCGAGGACCGCCGCCGAGCTCGCGGCAAAGGTGCTCCTGATTCGGGCCGGCCATTCCCCGGGCCGCGACCACAATCCGGCTGGACAGCTGGCCTTCCGACGACTCGTTCCCGATGGGATGAGCGAGCGAGCACTGTCAAGATTTCTTGGCGACTCCTCGCGTGGTGGTTACGGTTTTGATGAACCTGTGCCTTCGAACGAGGCAAGAGACGGACTTGCCATGGCGCGAGCACTCGTGGCTTTGATCGCGAATCCGTGACCAAGGTGCGCGACACAGCCCACGAACACTTGTTCGTCTTCAGAAAGCCCGAGGATGAGGAAGACGCCAAGGATCCCAGGTTGAGCGGGAAGTGGTGGTAGACGCGGGATCCATCGTTGGGCGCCCAGTGCGACGTTGCCGCTCGCCCCGCTCGTGCGGGGCCCTATGCGTTTCTCAGGCATCCGGTCCGATTACCAGAACTTTAACCAGTAATGTCAGAAGGCCTTATATATAATAACTAATTAACCAATGCTATTGTGGTAATTAACCAATCAAAATACGCTCACTGCGTGCCATCGGCCGGGCTCAAACATCGTCGCAAAGTTCCGTTCCAGCCCGTCATCCGGGTTCCCGCGAGCTCCTCCGCCAAGTTCACCTCCATTCATCGCCTCGACGAGGAGCTCCACCGCTTCGTCCTACGCCAAGACGACTACGTGGATCTCATCGTCGAAGCCTGGGCGATGAACTTCCACAGTTCGACGAAACTTGAGGGCAATCCCCTGTCCCTTGACGACGCTCAACGGATCACTCGCGACTCCTGGCGGGGCCGCATCAATTCGAACGCCGCCTTTCCCATCCAGGAGTTTTACAATCACTGGGCGATCTGGCTGGTCCCGGAGATCTTCAAGCACCCTTGGAATATCGACATGGTCCGAACGATCCATGCACTCGTGATGCTCGGCGCCGGCCCCGAGGTCTTGCCCGGACAATTCAGGCAGGCCGAAGGAGTCGTCACCGGCCCCGACGGCCAAGAATGGTTCATCGGCGCACCCCCGAAATACATTGAAGAGGAACTATCCGGCCTCCTCGATTGGCTGAACACGCAAGCCCCGGCCGTTTCGCCCGTCGCCGCAGCCGCCGTGTTTTTCCACGAATTCGAGAGCATTCACCCATTCCTCGACGGGAACGGCCGGGTAGGTCGCGTTCTATTCCACCTTTATCTTCAAACCCACGGGCTTCCGAACTCGCACCTGTGCATGATCGAGAAGGAGTTGTCGGGAAATCCGGAACCCTACTACCGCGTGCTCGGTTGGACGGATCAAACGGGCCAGTACACCGACCTCGTCGAATACGCAACGGATGCCGTCATCCTTTCTTACGAGAACGCTCGCGACCGGTTGCGGACAAAGGACCTGATGTCCTCGAACTTGGCCGAGACGCCCCAAAAACTAGTCAAGGCCGCAAAGCTCCACGGCGATTGGTTCAAAGCGAATGACGCGTCCCGGTGGATAGAGAGGCTCTCCGCCGAAAGCATACGGAATCATCTCAACGATCTCACCCAAAAAGGGGTCCTCGAAGCAGTCGGGGAGACGCGGGCGCGAATGTACCGATTCCGTCATCCTCTTCATCGAGTCGAGCGTTACGCCGTCGCGATCACCCTGGAACTCGAAGAATTACTTCGCGAGATTGGGCCGCGTCTTGCGACGATGAAACCAAAAGATATCGCCCTCGTGGTCCGCGAGAGATTCGAGAGGGCGCTCAAAGAGGCGGAGGACGACACGAAGAAATGAACACTACCATGGCGGGTCGGTGCCCGCCTCGTCGCGATGGGCGTGACCGCAGACCGGGAACCGGTCGTGGACGAAGCGCGCCTACGAAGTGCGCGTGATGCGGGCCTTCCTCGACGCCGGTTTCCTCCTCAAAGGCCGAGGGTTGGCGCAGCCAAGCCGAGGATGAGCGAAGCGAAATCCACGACAAGGACATCAACAAGCCCGTCAGCGGCGTAAGCCGCCGAGGAGCGAGCCCACCGCCGGTGGGCGACCCTCCAGCACAACCCGAAGGGCACGCGGGAGAATTGGAAGGCTGCGAGCTCGTCCGTGCGTGTCCAGTAATCGGGCGCACCCGTCTTCCAGATCCAACTACGCTCTCCAGACAATCGATATGCTGGGCCCGGCCCCCTGACGACCGAGGCCTTCGGATGAATCTGGTTTCGACATGGATAATAGTGCTGCTTATCACGAATTCAGGTTTCACGATAATGGCAGCCGCCGACGCCCCGCCCGCGCGAAAACACGCAGTGGTCGCCATCCTCGACACAGGAATCAACAACCGGGAAGCATGGCTACGCTCCCCCGCGCTCACCGAACACCCATCGACCTATGTCGACGGCTATCCTGCGGTCACCTCCTCTATCGACCTGGAGACGCAAACTGCCGCATGGGGTAGACTCTATTGGATGCCTGGAACGAGGATAATCGGAGCCATATCCTTCGGCGAATTCAACAGCGCGATCCAATGTCAGGAGTCCCCGGACAAGCGCAGGATCTACGACGATTGCGGCCACGGAAGCAACGTCTCCCGCATCGCCGCAGCGCAATCACCGGACGTCTTGATCGTGATGGTCGAAGTCGGCGACCGACGCCAAGGCCTAAACTGGGCGATCAACCAACCCTGGATCGACGTGATCACGATGTCCCTCGGCACGGTCGCGAACGTCCCGACAGCCGAAGTGAACGATCTCACCAAGAGAGCCACGGAACAGGGGAAAATAGTAACGAACGCAGCCGGCAACGGCGCCACCAACACGGGCGTCGCCCCCGACCGCAACCCGACCTACACGAGCGAATACTCGGGCCCATCATGGGTGGTGACCGTCGGCGCAGTCCATCCCCAAAGCCGAAGAGACCACTACTGGCACAGTATCCCGGTCGACGTCGTCTCGCCCGGAGGCTCAACAAGTTACGCGACACCCGTGACCGCCGGCCAATTCGCGCGCGTCATCGCCGAAGCCCGGAATACCGTAGGCGATGAGGGTGCCGGAGCGAGACAGGGCAATCTCGTGGTCGCCCCACCCGGCGCGCCGCTGCCAAACGCCGGGCCAATGGCAGATGGAAAACTCAACAGGACAGAACTTGAGGAAGTTGTCCTAAAGACGGCGCAGCCGACTCCGCAGCAGAGCGAGGACGAGCCCTTCCCCGATCCCGAAGTGAAGGGGGAACAAGTAAGCCAGATCTACGACGCATACAGGGACTGCATCGAAACCGGACGTGGAGGCACGGACATGACGACATGCAACATGCAAACGCCACCCGGAATCGACCTCCCCACGTGGAGAGAACTCACCGGCCCGCTACCAGGCGCCTCGACCGACACGACGCAACCACCGACACCCGTCGATTACGTCTTCGAAGGATACGGAATCGTCGACGGGCAAAGTGGATCGCGCGCGATAGAAGTCGTCCTCGGAACCACGCCGCTCCCAGAAAGGCCGACCGAAGACCAATGGAACGAAGAGAACGACAAGATACGCGACGCGTTCTGGAACAGAGGCGAAATCGACAACCCGCTTCCATCCACCTTCGACGGATTCTGCGACATACAAAACCCGCTAGTCGAATGCTGTGGAGACCCGGACACGCCAAAACTCTGCGGACGACCCTAACCCGCGCGTTGAGACCAATACGCCTCACGAAGCGCGTACGTGGTCTCCATGTACTGGACCGCCTCGGCGGGCTTCGGGGGAGGAGTGGATTCGCCCTTCAAGTAGGCGACGGCGGCCGGGACGATTTCGGGACCGACGTAACCCCAGCCCATCTGGACCCAGGGCGTGGGGAGGATGGGGGCGATCGGGGTGTACTCCAAGCTCGTAATACCACCCGCATCTGGCGTGCGAGGCGCATAATCCGAGTTCGTCCAATAACGGGCGGTTCGGTTCAACACGTCTCGCAGCAGCAGGGGCGCCTTCTTTTCGGCAAGCGCTTCGCATCTCGAAGAAGCATTGTCTTTCCGGCAATCTTCGCGCAGTTTGAAAAGAATTTCACCGGCGATTGCGGCGAAAAAAGGTGTCGCGTAACTGGTTGCAGATTGATTCTTGACGACGTCGAGGGTAGTATCATCTGCAGTGCTTGGAGAGTAATTCGTGACGAAGTCGGGGGTGGAGCCGGTCCCGGCCGAGGGTGACCCGCCTTCAGATGGTTCAACGCCGCCGATTGAAATGACCTCTGGTGGGCCGCCGGTTCCGGAAATGGATGTGGGGGCGGGAACGTCCGCCGTTGCTTGGATAACGGTTTTCCCCTGACTGACTGCGAATGCGATGGCGGCTCTCATGGAAGCGTCGTACCCGGGCGTTGTGGCCGGCAACTCAGATGGGTGCCCGAGACTGCTGGAAATCACGTCCACCCATGGGAGCGACGCGGCCAGGCGAATTGCTTCTGGTAGGTCGCTCTGGGCACCGGTTCCTTCCCGGACGAAGTCTTGATCCGTGGTCGAGTACTGAATCATGAGGACGACGCAGTTGGAACATTGTATGGCGACGACGGACGCCACCCGCGTCCCGTGGCCGAGATTGTCCCAAAGAATGGGTTTTGCCGCGCCCGTGACATCATCAACGGGTCCCGTGGGGTGCCGCGGGAGAGCGAGGCCAAGGACATTTGTCCCGGCGAACGCATACAATTCGTTGACTCGGAGGCTGTCCCAAACCTGCTTGTCGAAATCATGCGCCGCACTTGGCGTTCCCCCATTGGCCCCTGCCAAAACCAAAACGTGGTCCGCACGCATCGAATTTTGGCCAACAAGCATTTTGAAAAATGTATCGGCGGCACGAACAGAAAACGCCGTGTGGTAGGGTCTGATTCCGGAGTCAATTATAGCAACAACCAATGGTCGGGAATCGACCTGACCGACATCCACCTGGTCCGGTTGTCCCGAGGGGCGGAGGTCGTTCGCGGAGATACAGCCGCCCGTAACCAGTAGAGCTACGGCTCCGTACACGAACGCTACCCGACCCGTCACGGTCCCTATTACGTGGGGATGGATGTGAAGCCACTTCCTGTATGAGACTTGTCCAGGTCGGCCGCCACGTTATAAGCTTTTTCCCTGCCGGATAGGCTCGGAAAGCCCGGGTTCGCCGGAAGTTTCATGAAGGCGTACGACGACGTGGCGTCGGGAGTTGGTGGATTGTTACGCGAACTGCTGGTTGGGATTTTGCTTGCAATGGTAATCGCCACGTCAGGAGATGCAGCGCCGGAAGAACCTCTTGTGAACCCCATCGGGACGGAATGTATCCGGACGCAAAACGCCGTCCAGAACTGCACGAAGGATTTGGTTTGTTGCGAAGGCGACGACCCGGCTCGATTCGTTAAATGGTAGTTGCAGGGAGCCGTTGGCCTCATGAGGAGTATTGGAATCGCGTTCTGCCTGTTGCTCGTTGGCGCGGGCCAAACGTCTGCGGCCTCGATTACAATTGGAGACGCCGACATGCGCGTTTCTTACTCGAACGAAAGATCGGCATGTGATGCGTCTTTCGGTGTCGCCGGTTGTCTCTTTTCTTACGACGACAGCGGAACGACCGGCACTCAGGGCGACGACAGGTTTGATTTGGTCCAAGGGTACGCCCACGTTGACGTACGGGTGCGTGGCCCTGTCTTTGATGGGCGACCTTTGCAGTTCGGCGTGGATCCCAGTCGGGCGCGCATCGACAGTCCCGTCCTACCGGCCGCAGACGAGTTACTAGTGGGTGTTTTTGGAGACGACCCCAATGCCTCGAGCCCTCTCTGGGTGGGAATCAACCATGAGAATGTCATAGTCGCTGTCGCGACCCCCTCGCCGGCTGGACAATTCTCAAGTTGAATACGTAGGCCCGTTTCGAGTGAACGCTTTTGACCCCTCGGGGCTTTGCCCGAGGTGGTCAATATGAGGCGAGGCTCTGGTCGTTTTCCTCCTGAGAAGA
>JACQPN010000013.1 GCA_016207515.1 Euryarchaeota archaeon
AGGAATCGCCTCTCCCCGCAGACAATCTCGAAGTGGGGAGCGGATGGAGCGCCGGTGATGGGCCGGGCGATGATGGGTTCGAGGACTCCTTTCTCCTGGATGCTCGCAGCGAGGTCTTTCAGTGACTTCTCGTCGCGATGCTTGCGGGGATTGGTGGGGCACAGCGTAAGCTCTTCCAGCGGCAAATGGATGAGCTGGTCGGCGGCTTCGACAGTTTCCGTGCTACTCATAGGACTCTCCTTTCGGGATGTAGGGAATGGCGGTCATGAGAGAAGGATAGCCTATAGATAGCACTATGTCAAACATTAAGCGCACTCCGCAGAGAATTTGTGATCGCCGCCCGGGCGGTTCGCATGCCGCTCGAAGAGGTGGCAATGCCGGTGCATCGTGCGCAGGTTGTCGATCCGGTCGTCACGCTTCCCACCACCCATCCCTCGGGTCTGGATGTGATCCGCGTGCATGTCAGGCCCGAAGGGAACGAATTTCCCGCACTCCGCGCAGATGCCGTGATCACGTTTCCAGACCTCCAGCCGGCGCCTTTGCCATGCCCGGCCGGAGAGGATCTCGCGCCCGTCCTTCGTGATTTTCACGAGGGCCTTGCGGGTCAATGACGCCCGCCAGGGCTTCGGTTTTTTCTTTCGCCTCCATGGACCTCGCACGAGCGGCGTCCGCCGCAGGAAGGCTCGGCGCTTCATCGCGGTATTTCGCAGATTCCGTGAGCATCAAGTTGTGAGCCCACACCGGCAACCTCGGCGTACTGAAAAACCCTTCGATGTAACGGTCGCGCTCGTACCAGGCGAGCGCGTGAACGTGCCTGATGGCGCGCAGACAGCCGACGACTTCTTCCAGCTCGGCTGGCGTGGGGAAGTGCTTCGAGGTGCGGAGGATGATGGGACCCGCCTCTTCAATGAGGGCCGGATCTTCACGGCGAAAGCAGCCCGCGAAGATGCCGCCCAGCGATCTCAGATTGCGGCGGTCCTGGCCCGGATAGACCTCATCCCAAATGGCGAGCCACCGTCCGATCGCCCTCTTCAAGGAACTCAGCGAGCTCGAGCGCTTTGCGTCGATGTCGCAGGTCGGCGCGGGTGGCGAACTCCTCTTCGGCCTGGATAAAGCGGTCGAAGCTGGCACAGAAGAATGCAAGCGAACCTCCCTGTCTCTGGTAGAACTCGTCCGTGGAATTGAGCATGATCCGGTACCGACGTTCGAACTCCTGGAGTGATAGCTCGGGGCGGCGCTTCCGTAGCCGGTGAAACTGCTTGAAATCCTTGTCGTCCCACGTCGGTTGCTGCTCGTACTTTTCGAGGAAAAGCTGGACGGCAAGATCGGTGAAGGCGCGCGGCGAGGGCGCAGCCGGTTTTTCAGGCTGCGCTTCCGGTTCCTCTGGCGGTTCTACTGACGGTTCTACTAACGGTTCTACTGACGGGTCGGGTGAAGCTGGCTTCACCCTTTCATGTCGAAGACTGCACCCTTTGGTGTCGCAAACTTCACCCTTTTGCAGCTGGGCTTCACCCTTTTGCAACTGCGGTTCACCCTTTGCAACCTTAAAGGGTGAACTGGGCTTCGCCCTTTCTTGTTCAAAGGGTGCAACCGTTTCACCCTTCTCTTGTGGAAAGGGTGAATCAGGCTTCACCGTTCCTTGCTCAAAGGGTGCAACCGTTTCACCCTTTGGCTGACGATGTTCCTTCCAGGGCGGACGTTTGGGGAGGGCGCTTTCGATGAGCCGGTATTCGGTGGGGTGGCCCTTCCCTCCGCATCCGTGGGCTTCAACTTGTAGGACTCCCTGGGCGCGCAGATCGGAGAGACCGTTTTGGATGGCGCGTTCCGAGCGGCCAAGCAGCCATGCCATGTATGCGACGGAGGGATAGATGCTCGTCCCGTCATCGTTGGCGATGTCGGCGAGTGCCGCCGCGAGCGGTTTGAGATGTGGGGCCAGCGCGGATTGCCACACCTTGCCAGCCAGGAATCCGCTCACGCCGTCGCACCCTCCGGTCTGGGCTGCTTTGCCGATTCGAGTGATGGGAAGGGTGCGTCGTGGTCCCGGCGCGCAAACCGTTCGAGCTCGTGCCGAGGGATCAAGACGCGCCCGCCGATGCGCCGAACCGTGATCTCCTTCAGCACGATGTAGCGGTGCAGAGTGCGAAGGCCGATCGAGAGTGCCTGGGCGGCTTCCTTGCGGGTCAGCAAAATCTTTTCCATGCGGGTCTCCTGGGTCGTGAGTTGACGTAGGGAACAGTCTTGGGTTTAGGGTCCCTGCGGTTTGGCGGTCCGCAGGCTCTCGAAAAAGCGCCGAATGGCGTCGCGGAGTTCGGGCGAGGCGCGGCGATGGCGGTGGACAACTTTCCAGACTTGGCCGCGCGTGACGCCGGCCAGCCGTGCAATCGACGCCTGGGCCTTGGCGGTATGGCGAATACGACGGGCCAATCCGGGCGTCAAAACTTTCGCTTGTGTTGTCCGGGCCATCTGAGTAGAATCCGCCACTGTACGGAAACGACGTATCCGAAACGAAGCACCCAACTATATACACCCGTACGGATGTGTCAAGAGGAAAAAATGGTAGCCGAGAATCTCTTTGTTACCGCCATCCATCAGCTGCGTAAAACCCTCGGCCTGACTCAGGAAGGCATGGCACGTCAGCTAGGATGTACGCTCGGGTCGTTCCAGCGATGGGAGCTGGGAACCAGAATTCCAAGCGGCGAATACCTGATCAAGATGATCCATATGTGTCCCGACGATAAGTGCCGGGCCGCGTTTGGACTCAAGGGGGGCAAGGTGGATTCGGCAGCCCTCTCCATGCTCCAGAAGATCGCGGTTCGCCAGCATCGGGTCCTGCAAGAATCCCTGGCCGTGCTGGAAGAGCTGCGAGCGGGGGGGTCAACTGAGGCTGCCGAAAGACTCGCCATGATGTCGAAAGTGTTGAGCAACGTGGTTGCAGCCGTTCTTGCGCTGGAGAAAGAAAAGCCGAGGAAGAGATAAAGTCTGTTTTGGCACGCATGCCATGGCCAGAAGGTCAAAGGAGAGGGAATGGAGGAGATCGCAAAGGACTGTGAGATCGTGGCGGCAGGATGCCCGGAATACCAACTGGCCGTCCGGGCCGCCCAGCTTCTGCTGGAATTGGTGATGGATGGGTCCGAACACGCATCTGGGCTTCTCGCACGCTATTCCGAACTGACCGTGGACGAATCGACGCTGGCTTTCCATGGCGTACGAGCCGACCGCTCGGGGGCTTTCTTACTGGACGAAGACAGAGATGGGTCCGGCGAAAACGAAGATGGCGAGGGAGCTGTTGGGGAGGAGCATGAACCCACCGAGCCAATTCCCCTCCCCGGGGCGACCCTTGCGATGGCGGCTGCTCGCGCTTGAGTGGGCAAGCTGAAGCTCTAAGCGACTAAGTGGCAATCATGGGGGTCCAATGAGAGGCGTGTACGAGTACCCGAAGGACTCGGGTGTCTGGTGGATCCACTATCACGACTATCAGGGGAAGCGGCACCGTGAGAAGGCGGGCACGAATTCCGCCGCCATCAAGCTGTACCACAAGCGCAAGACCGAGGCGCTCCTGGGCCGGAAGCTTCCCGAGCTTCTAAGGAGACGCCCCGTCACGTTCGATGATTTGATCACGGATGCGCTGGAGCACTCGAAAAGACATCACGGGGTGAAGACGCAGGCTGTCGCAGGGTGGATGCTGGCCGTGCTGCGTGAGCGGTTCGGCAAGCAGCCGGCCGAGGCAATCACGCCCAAGCAGGTCGAAGAATTTCTGGCTGAGCGCGCACGGACCAAGACCACTTCCAACCGCTGGCGTTCGCTCGTGTCACTTCTTTACCGGCTGGGCGAGGACAATGGGAGGGTCGAGGTCAACCCCATCCGCAAGGTAAAGCGGCACCGCGAGAATAATACGCGCGACCGGTTCCTATCGGCCGACGAGGAGAAAAAGCTCCGGGCCAACATCCGCGAGCTGTCCCCAGAGAAGGAGCCCGAGTTCGATCTGGCGCTGTACACCGGCATGCGCGCCGGGGAGCAGTATGGCTTGCAGTGGCGGGACGTGAACCTGGACCTCGGGTTGATCACGATCCCGCGCAGCAAACATGGAGAGAAACGCTTCGTGCGGCTGAACGCCGCCGCGCGACTGGCGCTGGCGCGCCTGCGAGCGCGATATAAGCATGAGCCCAAGGGCGAGCACCTAGTGTGCCCAACGGAAGACCACCGGCAGCGGCGCTGGTTTCAAGAATGCTGCTTGGAGGCAGGCGTATTGAACTTCCGATGGCACGACCTACGGCACACGTTTGGCAGCCGTCTGGTCATGGCCGGCGTCGACCTGCGCACGGTCCAAGAGCTGCTCGGGCACAGGGGGATCACAACCACTCTCAGATATGCGCACTTGGCGCCGGGCCACCTCCAAGAGGCCGTCGAGCGCCTGAACCCGACAGCCACCAGAACAGCCACCAGACGACGGACCAGGGTTGCCAGCAGGAAGCAACTCGTCATGTAAGTCATGAGAAATGAACGTGGTGCGAAAGGGGGGATTCGAACCCCCACCCCTTGCGGGACCAGATCCTAAGTCTGGCGCGTCTGCCAATTCCGCCACTTTCGCGCGCGACTATTATAATGCAGCAGACTCCGGCCACGGCACTGCGGTTTACGGCAGGGGGGTTCCCTTCCGGGATTGGTCGTCATCGCTTGACACAAGAACCCGCGGCTCCGCGCCAGCGCAAGCCCACGCCTTTGCAGTCTTCTTGACCTCGACGTAGAATCAGGCACATGGAGTTGGATCCTGCTTCTAATCCCATCCTTCTCGCCACAGTCTTCTTGGCCGTTTGGGTCGGCCTTGGAGTGCTAGTGAGCCATGTTGGAGGATGGGCGTCGCTTGCCAGAGTCTACGGCATGACCAGCGGCTTCACGGGGGAACGCTGGATGTTCCAGAGCGCCAGGATGCGCTACTGGACAAACTACGGCAACTGCCTAACGGTGGGTGCCGGTTACGAGGGGTTTTACGTTTCGATCCTTTTCCTCTTCCGCATCGGCCACCCACCCTTGTTCATTCCCTGGAGAGAAATTTCCGTCAGCCGAAAAAAACTGCTGGGCTGGGAAATCGTCGAGCTTCGCCTGGGACGTGAACTCGCCATCCCGTTCCACATTACTTCGCGCCTCGCCGAGCGCCTCCAGACTGCCGCCGGGTCAGCTTGGCCGACGCAAGGTATTGGATAGCCCCCCAACCTCCTAATCAGACGGGTTCGTGCCGGCGGCCGTGGCTTCTGCTAGAGTAAGCTGCCGATGCGTTCCTTCTACGCGACCTGCGGCATCGTGGCGGCGACGTCTCTGGGGCTCGTGCTCCTGCACCTCCCCATGCTTCACCTTCCCTACTTCTGGGACGAAGCCGGGTACTACGTTCCCGCGGCGCTGGATTTTTCGCGCGCGTGGCTGTTGATTCCGGAAAGCACTTTGCCGACCGGGCACACGCCGCTGGTGATGGTCTATCTTGGACTCTTGTGGTGGGTGTTCGGATTTTCGCCACTGGTGACGCGCACGGCGATGATTCTGGTGGCGACGGGGGCCGTCGTCGCCACATACGCGCTGGCGCGGCGCGTCACCGAACGAGAGCCGGCGGTATGGAGCGCGATGCTGCTGGCGATCTCGCCGATGTTCTTCACGCAGAGCTCGCTCGTATACCTCGACCTCGCCGCCGGGCTTTTCACGGTTCTGGCGGTTCTGGCGCTGCTCGACCGTCGTATGGAGAGGTTCGCGCTCGCCGCGACGCTCGCCGTCCTGACCAAAGAGACGGCGGTGGTGATGTTGCCCGTGGCGTGGGCGTTCGTGCTGTGGCGGGGGAGGACACAGCACGCCCCGGCGGATGCAGCCTCTGGGGCGCAGGCCCTCCTTAGCCTAAAAGGCATCGGAGGGCAGGCTGCCATGCCATTACATGAGAATACAGTTGAAGGGAAGGCCCAGCACGCTGCGCCCCTCCGGGATTGGATTGCCCTGACGTTTCCGCTGCTGCCGCTTGTTGCCTGGTCTATCTACTACCACCACAGGACCGGCTATTGGACGGGCAACGCGCAGTATTTGCAGTACAACCTGTACACGACGCTCGATCCCGGGCGCGTTTTCTGGTCGTTGATGCGGCGGCTTTACGAAGTCTTTGTGGGCGGCTTCAACTGGGTGCTGGTTGTAGGAGCGGCGTTGGGCGTCTGGTGGACACTCAGCCACAGAGACTCTGAGGCACAGAGAGCAGTCAAAGAACAACCTGAGGAAGTAGGCAACCGAGTCGAGTCAAAGCCGAGACCTTTGAGAGC